>JANPFZ010000177.1:0-5731 GCA_031423655.1 Polaromonas sp. | reverse complement strand
ATTCAGGGCCGCACCATTTGTGCGCTGGGCGACGCGGCGGCTATGCCAGTGCGCGCGATGATCAAGCATTTCCGTCATGAGTTTGAAGCCATGATTGCAGCGGCAAATTCGCAGAGTTCCCTCACCCCGGCCCTCTCCCCGAGGGAGAGGGTGAGTACAGAAGCGCGGAGCGCTTGAATTTATGATCGAAATCCAACTCGACGGCCAGAAGGTGGACGTGCTCGAAGGCAGCACGATCATGCACGCCGCTGAAAAAGCCGGCACCTACATTCCGCATTTTTGCTACCACAAGAAATTGTCGATCGCGGCGAACTGCCGCATGTGTCTGGTGGACGTGGAGAAGGCGCCCAAGCCCATGCCGGCCTGCGCTACGCCCGTATCACAGGGCATGATTGTTCATACCAAAAATGAGAAAGCCATCAAGGCCCAAAAAGGCGTGATGGAGTTTTTGCTGATCAATCACCCGCTCGACTGCCCGATCTGCGACCAGGGTGGCGAATGCCAGCTGCAGGATCTGGCTGTAGGTTATGGCGGCAGCGGGTCACGCTATGAAGAAGAAAAGCGCGTGGTGTTCCATAAGGATGTCGGCCCGCTGGTGTCCATGGAGGAAATGAGCCGCTGCATTCATTGCACGCGCTGCGTTCGTTTTGGTCAGGAAGTGGCCGGCGTGATGGAGCTCGGTATGTCGCATCGCGGCGAGCACGCCGAGATCGAAACTTTCGTCGGCATGTCGGTGGACTCCGAGTTGTCGGGCAACATGATCGACATTTGCCCGGTCGGCGCGCTGACCAGCAAGCCGTTTCGCTACAGCGCGCGTACCTGGGAGTTATCACGCCGCAAATCGATCAGCCCGCACGACTCCACTGGCGCCAATTTGATCGTTCAGGTCAAAAACAATAAAGTCATGCGCGTGGTGCCGCTCGAAAACGAAGACGTCAATGAATGCTGGATCGCCGACCGCGACCGCTTCTCCTACGAAGCCCTGAACAGCGAAGAGCGTCTGCTTAGCCCGATGCTCAAGCAGGGTGGCGAGTGGAAATCTGTTGACTGGCAAACTGCGCTTGAATACGTTGCCAATGGTCTCAAGCAGATCAAGGCTGATCATGGCGCGAGCAGCATCGGAACGCTGGTCAGCCCTCACAGCACGCTGGAAGAGTTGTACCTGGCCGGCTCGCTGATGCGTGGCCTGGGTAGCGACAACATCGACTACCGCTTGCGTAGCGCCGATTTCACGCCCTCATCTTCGGTGCGTTGGCTGGGTACCTCGATTGCCTCACTGTCCCACCTGCAGCGGGTGCTGGTGATCGGATCCAACCTGCGCAAGGACCATCCGCTGTTTGCGCAACGAATTCGGCAGTCAGCCCGCAAAGGATGTGCGATTAGTGCTATTAATTCAGTAGCGGAGATGGCAACGCCTGATGTCTGGGCCATGCCGGTTGCCAACACGGCGGTGCTTGCTTCTGGTAATTGGGCGCAGGCACTCGCGGATGTGGCTGCGGCGATTTCGCTTGAGAAGGGCGTTTCAACTCCTTTCGCAGGGAACGCCAGCAATTTCGCGAAAGCCGTGGCGAAGTCATTGCTCGGCGGTGAGCGCAAAGCAATTTTGCTGGGCAATGCCGCCGCGCACCATGCCCAGGCATCGAGCCTGCTGGCTTTGGCGAACTGGATCGGGACGCAGACGGGAGCTTCAGTTGGTTACCTGACCGAAGCGGCGAACACGGTCGGCGCGCAAGTCGTCCATGCAACGCCTGGTGAAAACGGCTTGAACGCCGGTCAGATGCTGGAGGGTCAGCTCAAAGCTGTTTTGCTGTTGAACAACGAGCCGGTCTTTGATTCGGCCGATGGTATCAAGGCTGTCGCTTCGCTCAACGCAGCGCAAATGGTCGTGACGCTGAGTCCCTTCAAGTCGAACATGGCGTTCAGCGATGTTCTGCTGCCAATTGCCCCGTTCACCGAAACGTCCGGCACCTTCGTCAATGCCGAGGGCCGCGTGCAGAGTTTTCATGCGGTCGTCAAGCCTTTGGGTGAAACCCGTCCGGCCTGGAAAGTCTTGCGCGTGCTGGCCAATCTGCTGAATTTGCCCGGTTTTGATTTCGAGTCTTCGCAGGATGTGCTGAGACAGATTCCCGGGACCGATTCGGCGCAGCTACCTGCAGACAGGTTGGGCAACCAGACCGATGCACCGGTGACGGTGCCCGCCCAGATTTCATCTCCTGCTCCAGCGGTAGCGAGCATTTATCAGCTCGATAGCTTGGTCAGGCGTGCCACTTCGCTGCAATTGACCGCAGATGCCAGGTTGGTGTTAGCCGCAGAGGAAGTCCCCGCATGATCGATACCTTTTACGGTTTCGGCCAAGGCCTGATGGGTGGAGTCTGGCCGGCTACGGTTTGGCCGGTGTTGTGGACCCTGATAAAAATCGTTGCCGTGCTGCTCCCGTTGATGGGCTGCGTGGCCTATCTCACCTTGTGGGAGCGCAAAGCTATTGGTTTTACACAGATTCGTCTGGGTCCCAACCGGGTCGGCCCCTTCGGTCTGCTGCAGCCGATTGCTGATGCGCTGAAGCTGCTGACGAAGGAGATCATCATCCCGACAGCGGCGAGCAAGGGACTTTTCGTGCTCGGGCCCATCATGACCATCATGCCGGCGCTGGCGGCATGGGCAGTAATACCGTTTGGTCCCGACGTGGCACTGGCCAATATCAACGCGGGGCTGCTATTTATCATGGCTATCACGTCGCTGGAGGTTTACGGCGTGATCATTGCGGGCTGGGCTTCGAACTCCAAATACGCCTTTCTCGGCGCCATGCGCGCTTCGGCGCAAATGGTCAGCTATGAAATTGCCATGGGTTTCTGTCTGGTCGTCGTGCTGATGGTGTCTGCGAGCCTGAACATGACCGATATCGTCATGAGCCAGGGCAGGGGCATGGCTGCCAGCAAGGGACTGATTTTCCTGTCGTGGAACTGGCTTCCTCTGCTGCCCATCTTCGTCGTGTATTTCATCTCTGGGCTGGCAGAAACCAACCGCCACCCGTTCGACGTCGTCGAAGGCGAGTCAGAGATCGTCGCTGGTCACATGGTTGAATATTCAGGCATGGCATTTGCCATGTTTTTTTTGGCCGAATACGCCAATATGTGGCTGGTCGCCATCCTGTCGGTGATTCTTTTCCTCGGTGGCTGGTTGCCCCCAATTGACAGCGCGCTGTTCAACTGGATTCCCGGCTGGATCTGGCTCGGCATCAAAACCTTCGTGGTGGTGACAAGCTTCCTCTGGGTGCGGGCGACGTTTCCGCGCTTCCGTTATGACCAGATCATGCGTCTCGGCTGGAAAATCTTTATACCTGTGACCTTGGTCTGGTTGGTGGTCGTCGCTGTATGGATGCAGACCCCGTACAACATCTGGAAGTAGATATGAGCCCCCACGCTTGTCGCTTCGCGTACTACGCTGCCCCCCGAGGGGGTGCATTTTTTCTTGGGGCGGCCCGGCGAAAAAACATGAGCCCCCACGTTTGCTCACTTCGTGCGGCTCTCTGCCCCCTGAGGGGGCCGCTGCGCCTGCGGTCTGGCGAAGCCAGTCCCGCGGCCCTTGCTGGCGTGAAGAATCACCTTGCGCGTCCTTTCATCGTAGGAAACTGATATGTCTGCCGCCACCTCCGTCAAAGACTTTGTTTCCAGCTTCATGCTGGCGGAGCTGTTCAAGGGCATGGCCCTGACCGGCAAGTACATGTTCCGCCGAAAAATTACGGTGCAGTTTCCTGAAGAAAAAACGCCTCAGAGCCCGCGCTTTCGTGGTCTGCATGCGCTGCGTCGATACGAAAATGGTGAAGAGCGTTGCATTGCCTGCAAGCTCTGCGAGGCGGTGTGCCCGGCGATGGCGATCACCATCGAATCAGAGGTACGCGAAGACGGCAGCCGCCGCACGTCGCGTTACGACATCGACCTGACCAAATGCATCTTCTGTGGCTTTTGCGAAGAAAGCTGCCCGGTCGATTCCATCGTCGAAACGCACATCTTCGAATACCACGGTGAAAAGCGGGGTGACCTTTACTTCACCAAGGAAATGCTTTTGGCCGTCGGTGATCGCTACGAAACCGAAATCGCTGCTGCCCGAGCCGTCGACGCCAAATACCGCTGAGCCCCGTCACCTGCTGACCGTTTCAAAAAATAAGAATCTCCCAAAACATGGACGCTAGAACAGGCCTCTTTTACGTTTTTGCTGCTATTTTGCTGTTCGCAGCATTCCGCGTGATTACCGCCCGCAATCCGGTGCATGCTGCGCTTTATCTGGTGCTGGCGTTTTTTCAGGCAGCAGCCATCTGGTTGCTGCTCAAAGCCGAATTTCTGGCCATCACGCTGGTGCTGGTCTATGTCGGCGCGGTGATGGTGCTTTTCCTATTCGTGGTGATGATGCTGGACGTCAATCTCGACAGCATGCGTGAGGGTTTCTGGAAGCATTTCCCCTTGGCGGGCTCGGTCGGCGCCATCATCGCGCTGGAAATGTCTTATGTGTTGATGGGCGGCTTCCGCGAGCCGCCCAAGTCTGGGGGTGCTGCGGGGCAAATTGGTGCCCAGGTATCAAACACCAAAGAACTCGGCAAGATTCTGTACTCTGAATACATCTATCCGCTGGAAATTGCCGCAGTTATTTTGCTGGTTGCGATCATTGCTGCCATCGCTCTCACACTGCGTGAGCGCAAAGACTCCAAGTACATCAATCCTGCCGACCAGATTCGTGTCAAGCGGGGTGACCGCGTCAGCCTGATCAAAATGAAGTCTGTGGTCGCTGCACCCGTAGAGGCTGTTGCTTCTGCAGCCAGCGAAGAAAAAAAATCATGACACTTTCTCTGGGCCATTTTCTGTCTTTGGGCGCGATGCTGTTTGCGTTGTCGGTCATCGGCATTTTTCTTAACCGGAAAAACCTGATCGTATTGTTGATGGCGATCGAGCTGATGCTGCTTGCCGTCAACATGAACTTCGTCGCGTTTTCGTATTACCTCAACGATATGGCCGGTCAGGTGTTTGTGTTTTTCATCCTGACGGTTGCCGCAGCCGAGTCTGCCATCGGGCTTGCCATCCTTGTATTGCTGTTCCGCAATAAATCCAGCATCAACGTCGACGAGCTCAATACGCTTCAGGGTTAACAAAAAATGAGTCAAACCCTTTCTGCGGCAACCCTGCTGCTTGTTCCGCTTGCCCCGCTGGCTGGTGCGTTGGCGGCCGGTATTTTGGGAACGTCGTTCGGCGGCAACTGGATCGGTCGCCGACTGTCGCACACGCTGACCATCCTCGGAGTTCTGCTTGCGTTCATCATTTCGGCGATGACACTGAAAAGCGTTGCGATTGACGGTGCCCGCTTCAACGAAACGCTCTACACCTGGATGGTCGTTGGCGGCCTGAAGATGGAAGTCGGCTTTCTGGTTGACGCGCTGACGGCCATGATGATGTGCGTGGTGACGTTTGTGTCGCTGATGGTGCACGTCTACACCATCGGCTATATGGAAGAAGACGAAGGCTACAACCGCTTCTTTGCCTACATCTCGCTGTTCACGTTTTCCATGTTGATGCTGGTGATGAGCAACAACATGCTGCAGCTGTTTTTCGGCTGGGAAGCCGTGGGCCTGGTGTCCTATCTGTTGATCGGCTTCTGGTTCAACAAGCCGAGCGCTATTTTCGCGAACATGAAGGCCTTTCTGGTGAACCGGGTCGGTGACTTTGGTTTCATCCTCGGCATTGGT
>JANPFZ010000176.1:0-7084 GCA_031423655.1 Polaromonas sp. | reverse complement strand
GCATGCCCTCGATATGCGCAAAGCCGGTGACAAGCGTGGTGCCAAAGCGCGCCTTGAACTCGTCAAACTCGCTGCCATCCACAATGCGGGCGATGATTTCTCGCACGTCATACGGTTTGCGCGTGTCGGTTGGCACGACTCCATACACTTCATCTGCTATATATTTAGGAGCTACTTGCGCACGTATTACCTGAGCTAGAGGCCTATTTGACTCATAACTGGCGTTCAGATTGGCAATGGAAGCTCTTGCCAGCGCCAGCGCATGCGCATCGTTTTGCGCCAGGTAGTCGGCCACGCCCGACAGCCGCGTGTGTACGTCACCACCGCCCAGTTCCTCTGCACTCACCACCTCGCCGGTAGCAGCTTTCACCAGCGGCGGGCCGGCCAGAAAGATCGTTCCCTGCTCTTTCACGATGATGCTTTCATCACTCATGGCCGGCACATACGCGCCGCCCGCCGTGCAGCTGCCCATCACCACGGCGATCTGCGCAATGCCCTGCGCGCTCATGTTGGCCTGGTTGAAAAAGATGCGGCCGAAGTGATCGCGGTCCGGGAACACGTCGTCCTGATTCGGCAAATTCGCGCCGCCTGAATCCACCAGATAGATGCAGGGCAGCCGGTTCTGCTGCGCGATTTCCTGCGCTCGCAAATGCTTCTTGACGGTCATCGGGTAGTAGGTGCCGCCCTTCACCGTCGCGTCGTTGCAGACAATCATGCAGTCCACCCCACTGACGCGACCGATGCCGGCGATCATTCCTGCGCATGGCGCATCGCCCACACCATCTTTGTTGAGGTACATACCGTGCGCAGCGAGCGGTGCAATCTCCAGAAACGGGGTACCGGGGTCGAGCAGCATCTGCACCCGCTCGCGCGGCGGCAGCTTGCCGCGAGCGACATGCTTGGCCCGCGCTGCTTCGCCGCCACCGGCCGCCGATTTTGCGAGCTGCACCTGCAGGTCGGCTACCAGGGCGCGCATCGCGGTTGCGTTGGCCTGAAATTCGGCTGAGCGGGCGTTGAGTTTTGTCTCCAGAACTGGCATCGGTATTTCCGGCAAAGACCGCTGGGGCCTGTTAACAAGTAACAAGTAACGCGATGAGTCTGGGCAGAACGCTGGCGTGCGGCCTTCGTCTCAATTGACGTTTACGTAAACGTCAATTCTGACAGATTTACACGGGCCGCCGCATCAGGCTCGCGCCCTCTATGACTGGCAGCTTGGCAAAACGTCGTTCGCTGATTTCCTTAAGCTGAAGCAAGTCCATATCCTTGTACCGTGGATCGCGGTCGATGCGCGCATACAAGTGATTAATCGCGCTGCGTGCGTTTTCAAGCACCTGAAGATACAAACCCTGAACCTGGCACAGCACACCACTGATGCCGTGGAACTGGTTGTAGGCCTGCACGGCCGACAGGATGGAGCCGGTCACGGTAGTCGTTTGTCGGCCCACGGCGCGACTGACATAGAGCGTACGAACCTGCATGACCCGCTTCCTTCAAAGGCCCGAAAAAGAGGCATGGTGAAACCAGAATTAATTGTGCAACTTGCGTCACGCTGTGGATCAACAAATCTGGCCGCAACGCGGTGCTTACTGCACTAGCTGCCGCTCCCCCAAAGCAATGTCCACCATCATCTCGCTGGCCAGCGTGCCCAGTTCCAGCCGCAACGCATCCACCGACAAAGCCACCGGCACCAACAGGTGCGCCTCGATCTTGAAAGTCTGATTGCCGGACACGCCGCTGCGGATGATTTCGGTGTGAATGCTTTCAATACTGACGCTGCGCTCGGCGAGGATTTTGGTCAGGCGGCTGACGATGCCGAGGCGGTCTTCACCGACCAGCTCCAGCTCGACACTGCGCAGCGAGTCCGGCACGGTCGCGCCGTCGCTGCGGGCGATGACGATCTGCAGGCCGCTGGATTCAAGCGAGCGCAGTGCAGTGGCCAGTGCATCGGCGTTTTCGCGTGGCACTTCGAAGTGAACCGTGCCAGCAAATTCGGTGGCGAGCCGTGTCAGGCGGCTTGCGGCCCAGTTGGCGCCAAAGCGCTGCGCCCGGTCGGCCAGCAAGCTGACGATGCCGTGGCGGTCGGCGCCGACGATGGAAACAACCAGTGATGTGGTCGCAGGCGACACTTCTTCGGTCAACACCACCGCCTTGCGAATCATGGTGGCTCTGGTGGCGAAACGCGGGTCTTGCGGGAAGGCGGGCAGGCTTCCTTGCAAGCGCGCGTGATGAGCGACTTTGGTGAGCAGCGCCAGACCCATGGGCGCCAACGCACGCTCCCACAATTCACGAGCGGTTTCGCCTTTTTTGACGAAGCACCAGTCCTGCGCGGCAATCCCGCCTGCGTCCCAGCCGTCGGCCAGGTGATAGACCGAGCCACCGGCAATCGGGTCGCCTTCCAGAATCGTCCACTCGACCGCCGCAATACCCCGGTGCCGGGGCAACAACGAGGGGTGATAACCAACGCCGCCCAAACGCGAACGCGCCAGCGCGTCGTCGCTCACCCGCGCGTGCGTGTGCGCGGCAATGATGAGATCGGTGCCCTCGGGAATGGCGTGGCCCGGCACGATTTTTGGGTTGTCCAGCACATGCAGCACCACGCCCGCCGCGTTGGCGGCCAGCGCCAGGCGGTCATCCGCCGCAGGCGCAACGATACCTGTGAAGTCGATGCCTTCTTCTTTGCGAAGCGCCTCAAACACCGAAGCTGCGAAAAAACGGGAACCCACCAATGCACATTTCATTTAAGAATCTCTTTTTTGATTGATCTGATGCGATCAGGTTTGAACCGTTTGCTGTGGAGTGTCAAAGGGCACTATTCCGCGAAGCCCCGCGATACCTCAGGGCGAACGGGAATACCCGACCAGGCGACTCGAAGACGGCAATCAGCCAGCCACCGGCTCCGCCACGGGCGCGGTTGATGCGGCCGGCGCGACCAGTCCAATCTGGTCCAGCGCCGCAGCCAGTTGCCCGACCGTGCGGTCGGTCTGGTGCCATTTTTCCAGCCCGAACAGGCCAACGCGGAAGGTCTTGAAGTCAGGGCCTTCGTCGCACTGCAGCGGCACACCAGCGGCGGTTTGCAAGCCTTGATCGAGAAATTTTTTGCCGGACTGAATCTCGGCGTCCGTCGTGTAGCTCACCACCACCCCCGGCGCCTTGAAACCAACCGCCGCCACGCTGGGCAGGCCACGGCCTTCAAATAGTGCACGCACTTTTTTACCCAGCAACTCCTGCTCGGCCATGATTTTGGCAAAACCGTAAGCCTGCGTTTCTTTCATCACAGCGCGCAGGCGGGTGAGCGCGTCGGTCGGCAAGGTCGCGTGATACGCATAGCCGCCTTTTTCATACGTTTCCATGATCTGCAGCCACTTCTTCAGATCGCAGGAAAAGCTGGAGCTGGTGGTGCCGTCGATTGCGGCTCTGGCGCGCTCACTGAGCATGACCATGGCACAGCATGGTGAGCTGCTCCAGCCCTTTTGCGGCGCAGAAATCAGCACATCAACGCCGGTGGCTTGCATGTCCACCCACATCGCGCCTGAGGCAATGCAGTCGAGCACAAACAGGCCGCCGACCGCATGAACCGCATCGGCCACGGCGCGCAGATAGCCGTCGGGCAGGATCATGCCGGCCGACGTTTCCACATGCGGTGCAAAAACCAGCGCGGGCTTTTCTTTGGCAATTGCCGCCTGCACTTCAGCGATTGGCGCGGGTACCCACGGTGCCTGCGCGCCGGGGCCGGTTTTGCGGGCCTTCAGCACGGTGTGGGACGAGGGGATGCTGCCCATGTCGAAAATCTGCGTCCAGCGGTAGCTGAACCAGCCATTGCGAATGACCATGACATGCTTGCCTGCGGCGAACTGGCGCGCGACCGATTCCATGCCGTAGGTGCCGCTGCCGGGCACCAGCACCGCTGAATGCGCGTTGTACACCTCTTTAAGGATGCTGGAGATGTCGGTCATCACGCCCTGGAAGCTGCGTGACATGTGGTTCAGCGCGCGGTCGGTGTAGACCACCGAAAATTCAAGCAGGCCGTCAGGGTCAACGTGGGGGAGGAGTCCGGGCATGGTGGGTCTCTCTGTAGTTCGTAAAAGTCGGAGAGCCAGCTTAGCACGCAGTGCTGTTGCTGAACAGGCCTCAGGCTTGATGACCGGCAGGCTCGCATGGCGTCATGAACTCAGCGCCCAGATGGCCCACCTTGACATAAATCAGCGCACCCTCGGCACCGGTGAACGGCGCATGCTGGCTGAAGCGCGGGCTGCGCAGCCACGTTCCTTGCGGGTAGTTGCCGGCTTCGTCCCGGAACAGGCCGTCGAGCACCAGAATCTCTTCGCCGCCCGGGTGCCGGTGCGCATTGAACACGGTATCAGGCGCCCAGCGAACCAGCGCTGTGCTCACGCCATCATGCTCATGCAGCGGCATGACCTGCAAGCCCGCCACCATGCCCTGCCGCCAGGGTTCAGCGCGAGTGTCAACGCAAACAGGCTCCAGGTCTCGCGCGGCAAACTGCCACAGCTTGACGAAGATCACACAGCCGTCGCGCGAAAAAGGCGCATGCGCCGAGCCGGGCGGATTGCGCAGATAGGTGCCTGCGGGGTAGTCGCCGCGTTCATCGGAAAAGACGCCTTCGAGCACCAGAATTTCTTCACCACCGCCATGCACATGCCGCGCAAAGCTGGCGCCGGGCAGGTAATGCACGATGCTGGTTGCCCGGGCGACCTCGCCGCCGACACGGTCAAGCATGCGGCGCTCGACGCCGGGCAGTGGCGAAGGCAGCCACTGGGCGTCGGCCTTATGCAAGACTACGCGCTGCGTGAAGTCGCCGTTCAGACTTTGTGGAGCCGCGGGAGCAGCGAAAGTAGCGGTGACTTGCATGACGCAATTCTAGGATTTAGACCCGAATTGCGCGATGACACGTTTGGGAGACCTTCCAAGCCCGCAGCGCGTCAGGCGATGCCCGCCTCAGCGCACTGGGTCTAAAAATGGCGTGTCAACGTCGCTTACATAAAAAATCACCACGCGCAAGGCATCTGTGGCGCTCTTGTTGTAACCGGTCATTTTCACATTCGGCGGCTCGACAAAAGCCTGCCCGGCACTGACCACAACAGGCGCCCTGCCCTCCAGATCCAGCGAGAACTGGCCTTCCAGCACATACACCGTGACCGGTGAACGGTGACTGTGAAATACCGTCTTGTCGCCGGGTTTGAATGACGCGGTCAGCACCCGAACCTCTTGCGTGTCCGACTTGGGCATTTGCAGAACGCTCTGTTTCAGCACCAGCGTGGGCATCGCCAGACCCGGCGTCTGCGCCTGAATGCCCGCGCTGCAGGCAATGCCGATCAAACAAGCCGCGCCGACGCGGCGCGCAGTAATCAGGGCGGGACGACTTTGCTTCATGGCAGGCCTTTTGTTTTGGAAGTTGCTGATGCGCTCCAGTCTATCCACTGAAATGAAAGGACACCAGCCGCAAATTTGCATCATGGGGCCGTCACCAACGGGAGGTTTGCCATGTTCGACTGGGACGATATAAATCATCAAACAACACGGCACAAATTTTAAAATGGTACTCCAACTGCTATAGATTTAATAGCTTCTTGTGTAGATATTACAGGGGCATTAGTCCAATTTTTGTTCTATTTTTCGCAGGTAGCGCGCTGCGCAATGATTACGCCGGGTCAGGCGCTGGTACCCGCCGAATCGCGCGATGCCAACTGCTCGCGCAGTACCCGGTGCAGGATCTTGCCGGTCGCCGTGCGCGGCATGTCGGCGTCGGCCAGGAAAACGATGGACTGCGGGCACTTGAAGCCGGCCATGCGCTCCTTGCACCAGCCCTTCAAATTCGCTTCCATTTCGGCCTCGCTGACCTGCTGTTGCTGGTGCAGAACGACCACGGCGTGTACCGACTCGCCCCATTTATTGTGCGGCACGCCAATGACGGCCACGTCCTTCACCTGGGGATGCGCGCCCAGCACGCCTTCCACCTCTGACGGATAAATGTTTTCGCCGCCGCTGATGATCATGTTGCTCTTGCGGTCCACCAGCCAGATGTAGCCGTCGCTGTCGCGCCGCGCCAGGTCGCCCACCGAACACCAGTCGCCGTGAAAGGCCTCGGCGGTTTTCTCAGGGTTTTTCCAGTAGCCGTCGAACACGTAGGCGGTGCGGGAAAACAGCTCGCCCACCTCGCCATCGGGCACTTCCCGCCCGTCCGCATCCAGCAGCTTGATGGCGCCGCTGCCGGCCCATTCGCGGCCGACCGAACCCAGCCTGGCGATCTGCTGGTCCGGCCTGAGCAGCGTCACCCAGCCGGCTTCGGTCGAGCCGTACAGCTCGTACAGGCTGCCGTTGCGGAAGTACTCCAGGATGGCGAGCTTGGTGTCCTTTCGTGCCGGTGCCGAGGAGATCATCAGCTTGCCGACACGGCCCACGTCGTAGCGCGCTTTCACCTGCTCTGGCAGCGCCAGCAGCATGATGTAGTGGGTGGGCACCAGCGAGGTGAAAGTCACGTGTTCCCGGGCCAGCGTCGCCAGCAGTGCCTCGGGATCGAAGTGGTGGCTGTCGTCGATCACGCAGGTGGCGCCCAGGTGAACGAAGGTCATGCCGAAGTACAGCGAGTTGGCGTGGCACATCGGCATCACCAGCAGGGCGGTGTCGTCGCGGGTGAAACCCATCTCCAGTGCCGTGGCCAGTGCAATCAGTGTGCTGCCGGCGTGGCTGCGGATCGCGCCTTTGGGCCGGCCCGTGGTGCCGGAGGTGTACATCAGCGCGCAGGTGTCGTCGGGGTGTACTACGTCAAACGGGTCGTCACTGCACGGCTGCTCCGCCAGCGTTTCATAGTCGGTCCAGCCCGCCGGTGCCAAGGCGCCCAGGTGTACAAAGCACTCGGGCGTGATCGGCAATTCGCTGCGAATCGCGTCAATGCGGTCGCGCAAGTCGTGGCCAGCGATCACCGCGCGGGCTTCGCTGTGCGCCAGGATGTAGGCAATCTCCGGCCCCACCAGCCTGAAGTTGATCGGCACGGCAACCAGACCCGCACGGGCCAGCGCCACGTAAATCTCCATCCATTCGATGCAGTTGTAGGCCAGCACGCCAACCC
>JANPFZ010000175.1:0-5951 GCA_031423655.1 Polaromonas sp. | reverse complement strand
GATGTTTCTGCTGCTGGGATGCTTTCTCGACGTGTCGGTACTGCTGCTGGTGTTCGTGCCGATGCTGCTGCCGGCGGCCAAACTGCTCGGCGTCGATCTAGTGCATTTCGGCGTGCTGGTGGTGCTGAACATGATGATCGGCCTGATTCACCCGCCGTTCGGCATGCTTCTGTTTGTGACCAAGGCGCTCACCGGCATTCCGATTGGCGAGATGATGAAGGAAGGCTGGCCGTTTCTGCTCATGCTGCTGCTTCTGCTGCTGGCGATGACGGTGTTTCCGCAGATCGTGCTGTGGCTGCCGCAGACCATGGGCTATGCAGCAAAATGATGAAGCAGCGGGGCCGCAGCGGGTAGCCAAGAACAAAAAGTGCTTGTAGCCCCCGTACTACATGCGCAAGCAGCTATCTTAATAATAGCGATGTGAGTTTGCAATATCCACCGCCACGGTCGATAAGGAGCGCTGCGCCGCGAGTCGCGGGTTCGCAAAAAAGCCTGGCGGATGATGACACGCTGGCCTGCCTTCGGCCACACACTCGCGCAGCCCGCGCGATGTCCTGTGCCCCGCGCTTTACCAGGTGTTTACTGGTCAATTGCCAGTGCCACACAAGGCTTTCGGGCCTTGCAGCGATAATTATTTTGATCACATTTTGACCGACGTTCAACCTGCAGTTCAACCTGGGCCATGCAAGCTTGTCGCCCTGCCAGCGCGATGCAGTCGCCAGCCGTCAACCGCATAAAAAATCAGGACTTCCATGCCATCCACCCCGCCCGACGCACCCGAGCGCCCGCGCATCAGTCGCCGTGCATCGATCATCGGCAGCGTTGTCGCGGTGCTGGCGCTGGCCGGACTCGGTGGGCTGGCCTGGTACCTGACCCAACCCGTCAGCGAAAAGTCTGCTAGCGCAGCATCGCCCGGCCAGCCGGGTGCTGGCGGCCCGGGTGGCGCCGGCAGACGCGGCCCGCCGTCCACCACGGTCGGTATCGCCACCGCCGAATTCGCCAATATCCCCATCGTTCTGGACGCACTCGGCACCGTCACGCCACTGGCCACCGTGCGGGTCAAACCACAAGTGGCCGGCGTGATGCAGAAGGTGCTTTTCAAGGAAGGCCAACTGGTGAAGGCCGGAGAACTGCTGGCCACCATCGACCCGCGCCAGTTCGAGATGGCGCTAATGCAGGCCATCGGCCAGCGCCAGCAGGGCGAAGCGCAGCTCGACAGTGCGCGCGTCACTTTGCAGCGCTTCAAAACCCTGCTTGAGCAGGACTCGATTGCCCGTCAGGAAGTCGACACCCAATTCGCCTTGGTCAAGCAACTTGAAGGCACGCTCACGATCAACAAGGCAAATGAAGGCACTGCGCGCCTGAACCTGGGCTACACCCGCGTGGTCGCTCCGGTCGGCGGACGCGTCGGCCTGCGCGCAGTCGACGTCGGCAATGTAGTCAATACCAGCGACGCTAACGGCATCGCCCTGATTACGCAGATCACGCCCATTGACGTGGTGTTCTCCATTCCGCAAGACCGCGCTGGTGAACTTCAGCAGGCCACAGCTGGCGATACCGGTTCGGCCATGACCGTCACCGCACTCGACCGTACCCGCGCCACCGTGCTGGACACCGGCGTCTTCGCCTCGCTCGACAATCAGGTCGACACCACCACCGGCACGGTCAAAGCCAAGGCGCGTTTTGCCAACAGCCAACTGGCACTGTTCCCCAGCCAGTTTGTCAACGTGCAGTTGCTGGTTCGCATGATTGAAAACGCCATCGTGGTTCCCGTCACGGCGGTGCGTCGGGGCAACAACGGCGACTATGTTTATGTGGTGGATGCTGAGACGCGAACGGTGTCATTGCGGCCGGTGCAGCGCGGCCAGGCAACTGTCGAGAAGGTAGTCATCACCTCGGGCCTGAAGGCTGGCGAGCGCGTCATCACCGAAGGCGCCGACCGCTTGAGGGACGGTGCCAGCGTGACGCTGCCGGGCGACCAGCCACGCGGACCGGGCAACGGTGGCACAGGCGGAGGCAAGCGCCAGCGGTCGGGGGCAGACGGTGCCGGGTCTCCCGCTTCGTCGCCTGCCGCTGCCGCATCAGAATCTGCAGCGCAGCTCGACACGCCCGCCGACCTGGCCCAGGCCCCGCAGCGCCGCCGCCGCGCATCGCAGTCAGATGGTTCATGAAGCGCTGCCGCTTCCTTCCAGCGCGCTACCCACGTCAACATAAGGTCTCGCGTTGATGAACCCGTCAAGCCCGTTCATCCTTCGGCCCGTCGCCACATCGCTTCTGATGCTGGCCATCGTGCTGGCTGGCTTCGTCGGCTTCAAGTTCCTGCCGCTGTCGGCACTTCCGCAGGTTGACTACCCGACGATTCAAGTGCAAACGCTGTACCCCGGCGCCAGCCCCGAGGTAATGGCGCAGACCGTCACCGCGCCGCTGGAGCGCAACTTCGGCCAGATGTCGGGCCTGTCGCGCATGAGTTCGACCAGTGCGGCCGGCGTGTCCATCATCACGCTGCAGTTCGGCCTGGGCCTGCAACTGGACGTGGCCGAGCAGGAAGTACAAGCCGCCATCAACGCCGGCGCGTCGCTGCTGCCAGCCGACCTGCCCGCGCCGCCGGTGTATGCCAAGGTCAATCCCGCCGACGCGCCGGTGATCACACTGGCAATCACCTCCGACACGCTGCCACTCACCGAAGTGCAGAACCTGGTCAACACACGGCTGGCGCTTAAGATCAGCCAGGTCGCCGGCGTCGGGCTGGTGTCGCTTAGCGGCGGCCAGCGGCCTGCGGTGCGCATTCAAGCCGACACGCGCACGCTGGCGTCCTACGGGCTCGGACTCGACGCGCTGCGCACGGCGATCACTGGGGCTAATGCCAACGCCGCCAAAGGCAGCATCGACGGCCCAACACGCTCGTACAGCATCAACGCAAACGACCAGCTGGTGGCCGTGGCCGACTACAAAAATCTCATCATTGCCTACCGTAACGGCGCGGCCATTCGCGTGGCCGATGTGGCCAACGTGATTGACGGCGCTGAAAACAGCCAGCTCGGTGCCTGGTCTGGTGGCGCTTGTCCTGCTGCCAGCCCGACGCAAGCCGCGAACGCAAATTGCGCTGCAACCGAAAAGCAACTCAGCCCCGCCATCATCCTCAATGTGCAGCGCCAGCCCGGCGCCAACGTGATTGCCACGGTCGATGCCATCAAGGCACGCCTGCCCGAGCTTCAGGCCGGCCTGCCTACTTCGCTGAAGGTGGATGTGCTCAGCGACCGCACCACCGGCATTCGTGCGTCCGTGATGCATGTCGAAATTGAATTGCTGCTGGCAGTGCTGCTCGTAGTGCTGGTGATCTTTGCGTTTTTGAACAGCGTGCGCGCCACGGTGATCGCCAGCCTGGCGGTACCGATCTCGCTTATCGGCACCTGTGGCGCGATGCTCCTGCTGGGCTACAGCCTGAACAACCTGAGCCTGATGGCGCTGACGATTGCGACCGGCTTTGTGGTCGACGACGCCATCGTGATGATCGAGAACATCTCGCGCTATATCGAGGAAGGCGAGGAACCGATGGCCGCCGCCATCAGGGGCGCGGCGCAGATCGGTTTCACCATCATCTCGCTGACGGTCTCGCTGATCGCGGTGCTGATCCCGCTGCTTTTCATGGGCGATGTGATTGGCCGGCTGTTCCGTGAATTCGCCGTCACGCTGGCGATCACGATTCTGATCTCGGCGGTGGTTTCATTGACCCTCGTGCCGATGATGTCGGCAAGATGGCTCAAGCGTACGCCCGAGTCCGAAGGCAAGCCCGGCATCGGTGACCGCCTGCACGCGTTTTTTGAAAGCGTCATCGTGCGTTATGACGGCGCATTGACCTGGGTTCTGGGACGCCAGGGCATCACCATGCTGGTAGCGCTGGCCACGCTGGTGCTGACCGTCGTGCTTTATCTGCTGATCCCCAAAGGCCTGTTTCCAACGCAGGACACCGGGCAATTACAGGCGCGGGTAGAAACTGCGCAGTCGGTGTCGTACGCACGCATGGCCGAACTGCAGCAGGCGGCGGCGCGCGCCATTCTGGACGACCCCGATGTTGATACCCTGAGTTCGTTTATCGGCGTGGATGCGGCCAACAACACCATGCTGCACACCGGCCGCATGCTGATCAACCTGAAAAAACAACGCATCGGCAGCCAGCAGGAAACCATGGACCGGCTGAAACGCCGCGTCGGTCAGGTGGCGGGTGTCACGCTGTACCTGCAGCCGACACAGGACTTGACGATCGACGCGGAAACCGGGCCGACGCAATTCCGGCTGTCGCTGGAAGGTGCGAACAATGCGGCCGTGGTGGAATGGGCAGGAAAGCTCGCGGCGCGCATGCAGACATTGACAAGCATCAGCAATATCTCGCTAGATGCGGGCTCACACGGCGCGTCCGCGTACATCACGATTGACCGCGACACGGCTTCGCGCCTGGGCGTCAGTACCTCGTCGATTGATGACGCACTCTACAGCGCCTTCGGACAGCGCATCGTCTCGACCATTTTTACCGAGACGAATCAGTACCGCGTGATTCTGGAAGCGCTGCCCGATTCGCTGACCACACCGGCCTCGCTGGGCAACCTGCAGCTGAAAACCAGCTCCGGTGCGACCACGCCGCTGTCCAGTCTGGCCACCGTCACCGAGCGCCCCGCGCCGCTGCAAATCACCCGCGTCGCGCAGTACCCGGCCACGTCGCTGGGCTTTGACACCGCGCCTGGCGTGTCGCTGGGCAAAGCCGTGGACGAGATTCGGCAGGCAGCCAAAGACATCACCATGCCGGCCAGTGTGAGCATGGCATTTCTGGGGGCCGCTGGCGCATACCAGACCTCACTGTCCAGTCAACTCTGGCTGATTCTGGCCGCGGTAATTTGCGTTTACATCGTGCTGGGTGTGCTGTATGAAAGCTATGTGCATCCGCTGACAATTCTTTCGACCCTGCCCTCGGCCGGCGTCGGCGCCTTGCTGGCGTTGATGATCAGCGGCTCTGATCTGGGCGTGATCGGCATCATCGGCATTATTTTGCTGATCGGCATCGTGAAGAAAAACGCCATCTTGATGATCGACTTCGCGATAGACGCCGAACGCAAGCAGGGCAAGTCGCCACAAGAGGCGATTCACCAGGCAGCGCTGCTGCGCTTCCGCCCGATTTTGATGACGACGCTGGCCGCGCTGTTCGCAGCCGTGCCATTGATGCTCGGCTGGGGAGAAGGCGCAGAGTTGCGGCGGCCGCTCGGCCTGGCGATTTTCGGTGGGCTGATTGCGAGCCAGGTGTTGACGCTGTTCACGACGCCGGTGATTTATCTGGCGTTTGATCGGGTTGGGCGGAGGGTTGGGGCCGGCAAGGAGGTGGTTGCGTGATGAAACCTTGCTCGGCCCTGCCACACGGCGCTGGGCGGATGGCGTCGGGAGCGGACACGGATACGGGATCGGGCGTTTTTGAAGGCAGAGCCCAAATTCGCCGCGCCTTCGTCGCGCCCTGCGGGTGCTTCGCAGCGAAATTGCGATCAAACCCCAAAAACCCCGCTGCACGAGCATTTATTAAGTATTTTTGGCCTATAGCCCAGGTAATACGTGCGCAAGCAGCTATTGAATTAATAGCAGTTATTCGGCCAGAACTTATTCCCGAATCCGAATCCGAATCCGAATCCGAATCCGAATCCTCCCCCCCTCTGCAAAGCCCTTGTGAATGCGCCGAGGAGCGGAAGCCCAGACGGATCAGGGCTCGTGCTTGTTTGAGCGCAGCGAGTTTGCACGAGACCCCGGCTGGACCGAGCACCGCAGGTTGCCCCGCAGCGAAGCGAAGGGGACGCAGACACCAGGGTCGCCTTCTCTTTGCTTACTTTCTCTTGGCGAAGCAAGAGAAAGTGAGTCGCCCGCCGCGGCGACAGAGCGGCATCGGACTCACTAGAGAACCACGTGCGCAATTTAAC
>JANPFZ010000174.1:0-19006 GCA_031423655.1 Polaromonas sp. | reverse complement strand
GCCCCCCAGCTCATCGGCGCGGACGCTAACCGCGTGCCCGCGTTGATGCACCGGCTGCATACAGCATTTCGCGACAACCGCTTCGCCAAGTGTGCTGTCGAGACCGCACTGTTCGATGCGCTGGGCCATCGCACGGGCCTTCCTGTGTCGGAGCTGCTCGGCGGGCGGCTGCGCGACCGGTTGCCGGTTGCGTGGACGCTGGCTTCTGGCGATACCGGTCGCGACATTGACGAGGCACAACGCATGCTGCAACTGCGTCGGCACCAGATCTTCAAGCTCAAGATTGGTCGTCGCCCGGTGCGCGAAGACGTGGCGCACGTCGCCGCCATCAAGAAGGCGCTGGGCGACCTGGCCGCCGTGCGCGTTGACGTAAACATGGCCTGGAGCGAGTTGCAGGCCCAGCACGGACTGGCTGGCCTGGTGGACGCCGGCTGCGAGCTGGTCGAGCAGCCTGTAGCCAGCGTCGACGCACTGACCCGGCTCACCGGCAAATTCCCGATCGCAGTGATGGCCGACGAATCGCTGATGGGACCGGAAACTGCATTTGCGCTGGCGCGGGTCGCTGGTGCCAACGTGTTCGCCATCAAGACCGAGCAGTCCGGTGGCCTCCAGGCCGCTCAGCGCGTGGCTGCCATTGCCGACGCGGCCCACATTGAGTTGTACGGCGGCACGATGCTGGAAGGAGCGGTCGGCACCATCGCCTCGGCCCACGTGTTCTCGACCTTCCGCGAGTTGCGCTGGGGCACCGAACTGTTCGGCCCGCTGCTGCTGACCGAAGAAATTCTGGCTCAGCCGCTCGAATACAAGGACTTTCACTTGACCGTGCCCACGTTGCCAGGCCTCGGCATCGTGCTGGACGAGGACCGTGTCCAGCATTTCCGTCGCGACCGCACACGCACAGCTGTCGGCCCGGCAGCAACTTCCTTGATCTGAGCGGACATCAGCGCCCCCACTGCATCCTGCACAACTTACTTGTAATCCCAATTTAACCCCAACGAAACGGAGACTCCCCATGAGCGTTCATATTTTCAACACCACCGAAGTCCAGGACTTCCTGCGTCTTGCCACTGGGCAGGACCAGGGCGGCGGCAACCCCCGCACCAAGAAGATCGTCCACCGCATCCTGTCCGACCTGTTCAAAGCCATCGAAGACCTTGATGTGACCTCCGACGAGTACTGGTCTGGCATCGCCTACCTGAACCAGCTCGGCGCACGTGGCGAGGCTGGCCTGCTGTCGCCAGGCTTGGGTCTGGACCGGTACTTCGACATGCGCATGGATGCAAAAGATGCAGCACTGGGTGTCAAAAACGGCACGCCGCGCACCATCGAAGGTCCGCTGTACGTGGCCGGCGCGCCGGTGGAAAAGGGATTCGCGCAACTGGACGACGGCAGCGACAAGGCCGGCCATACCCTCATCATGCATGGCACGGTCTACGGCGCCAACGGCAAGCCGCAGCCCAACGCCACGGTGGAGGTCTGGCATGCCAACACGAAGGGCTTTTACTCGCACTTCGACCCAACCGGTGAGCAACAGAGCTTCAACATGCGCCGCACCATCATCACGGACGCGCAGGGCCGCTACAAGTTCCAAAGCATCGTGCCCGTGGGCTATGGCTGCCCGCCGGACGGCCCCACGCAGGCGCTGCTCAACCAGTTGGGCCGCCATGGCAACCGCCCGGCGCACATCCACTTCTTCGTCAGCGCCGAAGGCCATCGCAAGCTGACCACGCAGATCAATATCGACGGCGACCCGCTGGTGTTTGATGACTTCGCCTACGCCACCCGCGAAGGCCTGGTGCCACCGCTGCTCGAGCGCACGGACGCAGCCAGCATCCAGGCCAATGGCCTGAAAGGACCGTTCGCCGAAATCGTGTTCGACATCCGGCTCAGCGCACTGGTTCAGGGCGTCGACAACCAGATCGTCGATCGCCCCCGCCTGGCCGCCTGAGCGCCCTACAAAAAGACTTGCTGCGGCGGCAGGCCGCCGCAGCGGTAACCAGCCCGCCAACCTTCATTTCAGTTAAGTCAGAACCGCGACGTGCGTCGTAGGGGACGACCTCACCCCAAGGAGCCCTCACACCATGAACACGACCGCAATACCCGACACCTACAGCGACCTTGAAAAGCTGCTGGACAACGCCTTGCAGGACGACAAGGACGCCGGCATCTACCGCTGCCGTCGCGACATCTTTACCGACCCGGCGCTGTTTGAACTCGAGATGAAGCACATCTTCGAAAGCAACTGGGTCTACCTGGCCCACGAGAGCCAGATCCCCGCAATCAACGACTACTTCACCACCACCATCGGCCGTCAGCCCATCGTCATCACGCGCGGCAAAGACGGCATGCTCAATGCGGTGATCAACGCCTGCGCCCACCGCGGCGCCATGCTGTGCCGCAAGAAGCATGGCAACAAGGGCAGCTTCACCTGCCCGTTCCACGGCTGGACGTTCAACAACGCTGGCAAGCTGCTCAAGGTCAAGGACGAAAGGACCACCGAGTACCCGGTGCAGTTCAACAAGGAAGGTTCGCACGACCTGAAGAAGGTGGCGCGCTTCGATAGCTACAAGGGCTTCTTGTTCGGTAGCCTGAACGCCAACGTGCAGTCCCTGGACGACTACCTGGGCGAGACCAAAGTCATCATCGACCAAATCGTCGACCAGGCGCCCGACGGGCTGGAAGTCCTGCGCGGCAACTCCTCCTACACCTACGACGGCAACTGGAAGCTGCAGATGGAGAACGGCAGCGACGGCTACCACGTTAGCTCCGTGCACTGGAACTACGCGGCCACCATGGGCCGCCGTGCGGATGGTGGCACCAAGGCCGTCGATGCCAACGGCTGGAGCAAGAGCGTGGGCGGCGTCTATGGGTTCGAGAACGGCCACATCCTGTTGTGGACCAAGACCATGAACCCGGAAGTGCGCCCGGTCTACAACCGCCGCGAAGAGCTCAAGGAGCGACTGGGCAAGAGCAAGGCGGAGTTCATCGTCAGCCAGACGCGCAACCTGTGCCTTTACCCCAACGTGTATCTGATGGACCAGTTCTCCACGCAGATCCGTGTGACGCGCCCCATCAGCGTGGACAAGACCGAGATCACCATCTACTGCTTCGGCCCCAGGGGCGAGAGCGCGGAGGACCGTGCCTTGCGCATCCGCCAGTACGAAGATTTCTTCAACGTGTCCGGAATGGGCACGGCCGATGACCTAGAAGAGTTCCGCTCCTGCCAGACCGGCTATGCCGGCAAGGCGGCACCCTGGAACGACCTCAGCCGCGGCGCGCCGCTGTGGGTCGAAGGACCCGACGAGAACGCCAGCAAGATGGGCATGAAGCCCCTGATCAGCGGGGCGCGCAGCGAGGACGAAGGCTTGTTCGTCTGCCAGCACGACTACTGGGCCAAGACCATGCGCAAAGGCGTGCAGCAGGAACGCGAAGGAGCACAAGCGTGAGCGCGAACCTCGCAACCATCTGCGCCTTCCTGTACCGCGAGGCACGCCATCTGGACGACCGCGAGTTCGAGTCTTGGCTCGAACTGTATGCCCCGGACGTCGAATACTGGATGCCCGCTTGGGACGACGACGACCAGCTCACCGAAGACCCGCACAGCCAGATCTCGCTGATCTACTACCCCAACCGCAATGGGCTGGAAGACCGGGTCTTTCGCATCAAGACGGAGCGCTCCAGCGCGTCCATGCCCGAGCCGCGCACCAACCACATGCTGACGAATGTAGAAGTGCTGGCCGAGCGGAGCGACGAAGTGGATATTCGCTACAACTTCCACACGCTCAGCCACCGCTACAAAAAGACCGACCACTACTTCGGCACCATCTTCGCCACGCTGCGCAGGGGTGGCAACGCGGGCTTTCTGGTTGCGCGCAAGAAGATCGCTCTGAAGGACGACTACATCAGCCAGGTCGTCGACATCTATCACATCTGAGATGCGGGGAGACACATGATGAACCACTATCGCATCGCCTTGAACTTCGAGGACGGCGTGACCCGCTTCGTGGAGTGCGGCGCCAACGAGAAGGTGCTGGACGCCGCCTTCCGCAACCGCATCAACCTGCCGATGGATTGCTCCGACGGGGTATGCGGCACGTGCAAGTGCCGCGCCGAGAACGGCAGCTATGACCTCGGCGACGACTACATCGACGAGGCGTTGACGGCAGACGAGGCGGCAGAAGGCCTGGTACTGACCTGCCAGATGATTCCGAAGTCGGACTGCGTGATCTCCGTCCCGGTGGCGTCGAGCACCTGCAAGACCGGCACCGCGCAATTCAGTGCTGCCGTCGGCGCGGCGACGCCGTTCGGTGACGCCGCCTATGAGCTGGTGCTGGACATTGCGGCCGATGCGCCGGTGTTCCTGCCCGGCCAGTACGTGAACATCGATGTGCCGGGCAGTGGCCAGCACCGCTCCTACTCGTTCAGCTCGGCGCCTGGCAACAAGCGCATGACTTTCATGATCAAGCAGGTGCCCGGTGGTCTCATGAGCAGCTGGCTCGGCAGCGCACAGACCGGACAGCCGGTGCAGATGACGGGCCCGCTGGGCAGCTTTTACTTGCGGGCCGTCACGCGGCCACTGCTGTTTCTGGCCGGTGGTACCGGGCTGGCGCCGTTCCTGTCCATGCTTGAAGTCCTTGCGCAGCAGGGCATGCAACAACCCGTGCACTTGATCTATGGCGTCACGCGCGACCAGGATCTGGTGATGGTGGACCGGCTGGTCGATTACGCCCGCCGCATTCCGGGCTTCACGTTCGGTACCTGCGTCGCAGACCCACAGACCCAGCACGCACAACAGGGCTACGTGACCCAGCACATGCCTGCGCAGGCATTGCACGGCGGCAATGTTGACGTGTACCTGTGCGGCCCGCCGCCGATGGTGGACGCCGTGCAGAAGCACTTCAAGACGGCCGCCATCTCTCCGGCCAGCTTCCACTACGAGAAGTTCACACCCAACCAGGCGGTGGCAGCATGAACACCACACCACGCTTTCAAGACACCGTCGTGCTGGTGACAGGCGCGGCCCAGGGCATCGGGCGCGGCGTGGCGCTGCGCATCACGGCCGAAGGCGGTCAGGTGCTGGCTGTGGACCGGTCAGACATCGTTAACGAGGTGGTTGCTCAGATCCGCGAGGCCGGGGGATCGGCCGCCGCGGCGCAGGCCGATCTTGAAACCTATGCTGGCGCGCAGCACGTGGTGGCCCAATGCCTGGCGCGCTTTGGCCGTGTTGACGTGCTGATTAATAACGTGGGCGGCACGATCTGGGCCAAGCCGTACGAGCACTACGAAGAGGAGCAGATCGAGGCGGAGATCCGCCGCTCGCTGTTCCCCACGCTGTGGTGCTGCCGTGCGGTGCTGCCACACATGGTGGAGCGCCAGCGTGGCGTGATCGTCAATGTGTCGTCGGTGGCCACGCGGGGCGTGCACCGGGTGCCGTACTCGGCGGCCAAGGGGGGCGTGAATGCACTGACCGCGTCGCTGGCGATGGAACACACCAAGGATGGCATCCGCATCAACGCCACGGCGCCCGGCGGTACCGATGCGCCACCGCGGCGCGTGCCGCGCAACCAAGCACCAGCAAGCCCGCCGACTGCCACCGACACGCAGTGGTACCAAGGCGTGATCGACCAGACCATGGACTCAAGCCTGATGCACCGGTACGGAACGATCGATGAGCAAGTGGCGCCGATCCTGTTCCTCGCGTCCGACGAATCCTCATACATCACCGGCTCGGTGCTGGCTGTCGCTGGCGGCGACCAGGGCTGAACAACACAACACCAACGAGACAAGACATGAAACACATCGATCTACACAAACTCGCCGACCAGGCCAAATTCAACGGCTTCCATCGGGGCGTCCTGCTCTGGTGCGCCCTCATTATCATCTTCGACGGCTACGACCTCGCCGTCGCCGGTATAGCCCTGCCGTCGATCATGAAGGAGATGGGCGTGAGCCCGACCAATGCCGGCTTCATGGTCAGCTCGGCGCTGTTCGGAATGATGTTTGGCGCGATCTTCCTCGGCACGATCGCCGACCGCATTGGTCGCCGGCGAGCAATCGCCATCTGCATCGCGCTGTTCAGCGTGTTCACCGCAGCGGCGGGCCTCACAAGCGACCCCGTCACCTTCAGCGTGATGCGCTTCCTGGCCGGCCTGGGCATCGGCGGCGTGATGCCGAACGTGGTGGCGCAGATGACTGAGTACTCGCCACGCAAGATCCGCAGCACCATGGTCACGCTAATGTTCAGCGGGTATGCAGTGGGCGGCATGCTGGCCGCCGTGGTGGGCAAGGGCCTGATCGAGAGCTACGGCTGGCAGTCCGTGTTCCTGGCTGCGGCTGTGCCGGTGCTGCTGATCCCTGCGATCCTCAAGTCCATGCCCGAGTCCATGCCCTTCCTGATCAAGACGCGGCAGACCGCGCGCCTTCAAGAGATCGCCGGGCGGCTGGACCCGCACTACCGGCCGCAGCCGGTTGATTCGTTTGACCTGCCGCAGCAGGACCGCGACGCGAGCGCGCCCATCGGCAAGCTGTTCCAAGACGGCCGGGGCTTCAGCACCGTGATGTTCTGGGTCGCCTTCTTCATGTGCCTGTTCATGGTCTACGCGCTCAGCTCTTGGCTTACCAAGCTGATGGCTGGCGCTGGCTACACGCTGGGCTCTGCGCTGACCTTCGTGCTGATGCTGAACTTCGGCGGCATGGTCGGTGCCATTGGCGGCGGCTGGCTGGCCGATCGGTTCCACATCAAGTACGTGCTGGTGGGCATGTATGCGTTGGCCGCAGTGTCCATCAGTCTGCTGGGCTACCCGGTGCCCACGTCGGTCCTGTTCCTGCTCGTCGGCCTGGCGGGTGCGTCCACCATCGGCACGCAGATCGTGACCTACGCCTATGTCGGGCAGTATTACCCGATGGCGGTGCGTGCCACTGGCATCGGCTGGGCCTCGGGCGTAGGGCGCAGCGGTGCCATCCTGGCGCCGATCGTGATCGGCACCCTAGTCGCCATGGCGCTGCCGCTCGAGCAGAACTTCATGGCCATCGGCTTACCGGCGGTAATCGCGGCGGTGGCGGTTTTCTGCATCCAGCACGGCCGGGCCGCGCAGGCGCATAGTGCCGACAGTGCCGTCACGCCGGGCGATCCAGCGATCGCCGCCAAGTGACTGGGCCGCGCCGACACAACGTCCCCTTTTTCCTGAAGGACACGCTCTCATGATCAACAAGATCGCCAACTCGGTCGCCGAGGCCATGGCCGGCATTGAGGATGGCGCCACCGTCCTGATCGGCGGCTTCGGCACGGCCGGGATTCCCAATGAACTCATCGACGGCCTGATCGCTCAGGGCGCGAAGGACCTCACGGTCGTCAACAACAACGCCGGCAATGCCGAGGTCGGGCTTGCCGCGTTGCTGCGGGCAGGCCGTGTGCGCAAGATCATCTGCAGCTTTCCGCGCCAGGCGGACAGCCAGGTGTTCGACGGCCTGTACCGCGCCGGTAAGTTGGAGCTCGAACTGGTGCCACAGGGCAACCTGGCGGAGCGCATCCGCGCGGCCGGGGCCGGAATCGGCGCGTTCTTCTGCCCCACGGGCTTCGGCACCGAGCTCGCAGGCGACCGCGAAACGCGCGAGATCGATGGCAAGCATTACGTGCTGGAGTACCCCATCCACGGCGACGTGGCCCTGATCAAGGCCGAGTCGGGCGACCGCTGGGGCAACTTGGTCTACCGCAAGGCCGCGCGCAACTTCGGCCCGGTGATGGCAATGGCCGCGCGGCGCACGATCGCCACGGTGCACGACATCGTGAAGCTGGGCACGCTGGACCCGGAGACCATCGTCACGCCCGGCATCTTCGTCAAGAGGATCGTCCAGATCGACCGCGTTGCCACACAGGCTGGCGGCTTCAAGAAAGCAGCATGAGCATGGACTACCAACGTCGCACCAAGGACCAGCTCGCAGCGCGCGTAGCCCGGGACATCTTCGATGGGGCCGTCGTCAACCTGGGCATCGGCCAGCCCACGCTGGTGGCCAACCACCTGCCCGCTGGTGTGGAGGTGGTGCTGCACAGCGAGAACGGCGTGCTGGGCATGGGCCCGGCGCCGGCCGAGGGCGAGGAAGACTACGACCTCATCAACGCCGGCAAGCAGCCGGTAACGCTGCTGGCCGGTGGCGCCTTCTTCCACCATGCTGACAGCTTCGCCATGATGCGCGGCGGCCACCTAGATATCTGCGTGCTGGGCGCCTTCCAGGTCTCGGCTGATGGCGACCTGGCCAACTGGAGCACCGGTGCGCCGGGCGCTATTCCGGCGGTGGGCGGGGCCATGGACCTGGCCATCGGCGCCAAGCAAACCTGGGTCATGATGGATCTGCTCACCAAGCAGAACGAGAGCAAGCTGGTCGAGAAGTGCAGCTACCCCTTGACCGGCCTGGCCTGCGTGAAGCGCGTCTACACCGATCTGGCGACTTTCGCGTGCACAGATCATGGCCTGCAGCTGATCGACGCGGTGGAAGGACTGAGCCGCGAAGCGCTGGAGCGCATCGTGGGACTGCCGATCGCACCCATAGCGCCCATTGCTCCGGCCGCCACCGCGCAATGAGACCCGACATACGAAACTGAGAGATTTTCCATGACTGAACCCGTGTTCATCTGCGACGCCGTTCGCACCCCCTTCGGCAAATACGGCGGTGCG
This sequence comes from Polaromonas sp., assembly GCA_031423655.1. Classification (GTDB taxonomy): domain Bacteria; phylum Pseudomonadota; class Gammaproteobacteria; order Burkholderiales; family Burkholderiaceae_C; genus Polaromonas. The sequence goes on along the minus strand of JANPFZ010000174.1, from coordinate 10,334 downwards.
CTGTCCTCCGTGCGGCCCGACGACCTCGCTGCCGTCGTGCTCAAGGCACTCACCGAGCGCAACACCGGTGTGGACTGGAGCGCCGTCGACGACGTGATCTTCGGCTGTGCCAACCAGGCCGGTGAAGACAACCGTAACGTGGCGCGCATGTCGCTGTTGCTGGCCGGCCTGCCGCTGCAGGTGCCCGGCACCACCGTCAACCGCCTGTGCGGCTCGGGTATGGACGCCATCGGCATCGCGGCGCGGGCCATCAAGTCGGGCGAAACCAGCCTGATGATCGCCGGCGGCGTGGAGAGCATGAGCCGCGCCCCGTTCGTGGTGCCCAAGGCGGAATCGGCGTTCTCACGTGGCAACTCCATCCAGGACACCACCATCGGCTGGCGATTCGTCAACCCGAAGATGAAGGCGCTGCACGGTGTCGACGCCATGCCGGAGACCGCCGAAAACGTGGCCGACGACTTCAACGTGTCCCGCGAGGACCAGGACCGGTTTGCCTGGCGCAGCCAGGCCAAGGCCGCCGCAGCGCAGAAGGCCGGCCTGTTCGCCGCCGAGATCGTGCCGGTGGCCGTGCCGCAGCGCAAGGGCGATCCGCTGCTGGTCAGCGTGGACGAGCACCCGCGCGAGACCACGGTCGAAGCGCTAGCCAAGCTCAAGCCCGTGGTGCGGCCGGGCGGCACCGTGACGGCGGGCAATGCCAGCGGCGTCAACGATGGCGCTTGCGCCTTGTTGCTGGCCAGCGAGGCGGCCGCCAACCGCCATAGCCTCAAACCCAAGGCCCGCGGGATCGGCATGGCCACGGCCGGTGTGGCGCCGCGCATCATGGGCATCGGCCCCGCGCCCGCCACGCAGAAGCTGCTGGCGCAGACCGGCCTGACATTGGCGCAGATGAATGTGATCGAGCTCAACGAGGCCTTCGCCTCGCAAGGCCTGGCCGTGCTGCGCCAGCTGGGCCTGGCCGATGACGACGCCCGCGTGAACCCCTATGGCGGGGCCATCGCTTTAGGCCACCCTTTGGGTGCGAGTGGCGCGCGCCTGGTGACCACGGCCATCCGGCAGCTGCACCGCACCGGCGGTCGCTACGCGCTGTGCACCATGTGCATCGGCGTGGGGCAGGGCATTGCCCTCATCGTCGAACGAGTTTAAAGGACGCAAGCCATGCCGCAACCGAGCCATTCCTCCCCAATCTCGCTGGACACCGCGCGCGGCGCGTTTCGCGTCACCGTCGACGGCGATGCCGCCGCACCGGCGCTGATCCTGTCCAACTCGCTGGGTACCACGCTGGAGATGTGGGACCCACAGGTGGACGCGTTCTCCAAACACCACCGCCTGATACGCTACGACTCGCGCGGCCACGGTGGCAGCCCGGTCACGCCGGGCCCCTACAGCTTCGCGGACCTCGGGCAGGACGTGCTGGGCGTGCTGGACGCATTGGGCATCGCGCGGGCCGCGTTCTGCGGCATCTCGATGGGGGGCTTCACCGGCCTGTGGCTGGGCATCAATGCCGGCAGCCGCTTCCACGCCATCGCGGTCTGCAACAGTGCCGCCAAGATCGGCACGCCGCAGGGGTGGAACGAGCGGGCTGCGATGGTCCGCGAAGGCGGCCAAGCCAGCATGCAGGCCCTGGCCGAGTCGTCGCCCGGTAGGTGGTTCAGCGCGGATTTCGTCAACACGCAACCGGCACAGGTGCAACGCGCCCAGGCCTGGATCGCCGGCATCGCGCCGCAAGGCTATGCGGCTTGCTGCGAGGCGCTGGCGACATCGGACCTGCGCGAGGACCTGGGCCGCATCACCACCCCCACGCTCTTGCTGGCGGGCGCGTCGGACCCGGTGACGACCGTAGCCGATGCCCAGGCCATGCAGGCGGGCATTGCCGGTGCGCAGCTGGCCGTGGTGCCGGCGTCGCATCTTTCCAACCTCGAAGCGCCGCGCGCGTTCGACCAGGCGGTGCTTCACTTTCTCGCAACCGTTCAACAAGCTTCTTAACTCTCGAGGATATTCCCATGCTGTATCTGGTTCACATGATCGTCAACATCCCGTCCACGCTCGCACCCGAAGAGGCCGCACGCATCAAGTCCGAGGAGAAGGCTTACTCGCAGCAACTGCAAAGCTCCGGCAAATGGCCGCACCTCTGGCGCGTGGTGGGCGAATACGCCAACTACAGCGTGTTCGACGTGGAAAGCAACGATGAACTGCACGACACGCTCAGCCGGCTGCCGCTGTTCCCGTTCATGAAGATCACCGTCACCGCGCTGGCCAAGCATCCCTCGTCCATTGTCTAGGGCGTTACCTGATGGTGAACCGCCAGAATCTCTCGGGCTTGATCAGCCGCATGAAGCGCGATGGGCTCATCATCAGCATACCCAAGCTGAGGCAGATGGATGTGGAGCCGATCTTTCTCCAGACCCCGGTGTCGGTCTCGGTGCACACAGCGCGCGAGCAGGGTGAGACCGTGCAGGCCTTGGGCGACAGCGGCTTCGCCCAGGTCTGCGCCGCCTTGCAGGGCATCGTCGATCCGGCACGAGCCTACAAGCAACGCAAGCCGGCAGAGGTGATGCCGCACCACCTGGAGGAGAACGTTCTCGGTGCGGTCGCATCTCACGTGCAGCCTGCGCTGTCGCGACTCGGCTCCCTGCTGCGCCAGGAGCGCGCGGCTGCAGGACCAGCAGCCGCGCCTGGTACGCGCCGTGTTGCGCCAGGTACTGCCCGAGCTGCCCGGCCTGTTGGAGCGGTATGCGCCCGTGCACGAGGTCGCCGGGCTGTACCATGCGTTAGACGATTTGCTGTATGGCGCCCTGGTGGATCAGGTGCCGCAATACATTGGTGAGCACGATATACGGCTACCGGCACAGCGTGGGAGCCTGCAGGTCGGCTTGCCAGACGATCTGGGCTATGAGCGCTTGTACGACGCCTTGGAGCAGCGCGTCCTGCAGTCGATCACGAAACGGATTGAGGATGCTGGCGGTCAATGCAGCCAGGGACTGGATGCGCTCGAAGTTTCGATGCTTGGGCTGCAGCATGTACTGGCTGGGCAGCATGATCGGCTGATGCACGTCAAGCGCCAACTGCGCAACGATGCCGTGCCATCTGCCGACGCCGATGACTACATCCAGACTGCTTAAGCCGGCGCTCAATCGTGCAAATGCTCGCGCACAAAACCACGAAACCAGCACATCACCGGGGCTTCGGTTCGCCCAGCCAGCGTGACATACGCAAATCGGGCAGCGGCCTTGAGCGTGGGCTTGATTGGTAACTCAACCAGTGACCCGTCTTGCAAGCCAGCCCGAGCTGCGGCCACCACGCCCAAATAAATAGCCTGGGTCTGGGCAACCGTCGCCAGCATACTGGCGATATCTTCACACATCAGCGTGACCATGGCCGACGGGTTGGCCAACACACCGTATTGATCCACCAGCTGGCGCACCACTTCATCGGACAAGGCTGTGGATGCCACCGGGTACTGCGTGATGTCCTGAAAGCTGACCGAGTGTTTGGCTGCCAGTGGGTGGCTGGCATTGACGATAAAACCCGCGCGGATTTCGCCCAACGATTCAATGTTCAAGTCAGTAGCGGGTGTGACGCGGCGTATGTCCACCACCATGGCATCAAGCTGGCGGCTTCGTAGTTGCTGGAGCTGAAGTTCGGTGGGCCCACGCGTGATGGAAACCTGCATGCCAGGGTAGTGCCCGGCTGCGGCGCACATCAGCGGTGTCATCAGCAGCGCGCCTGGCCCCGAGCCCAAGCCAACACTGACAGAACCCTGGCCGCCTTGTTGCAGCAATTGCGCACTGTGGCGCAGTTCGGCCGCATCCCGCACGATATGGCGAGCCCGGGCAACGACGTCCAGGCCCAGCGGGGTGAGCTCGTTGCGCTTGCCAATGCGGTCCAGCACCTTCGCGCCCAAATCGCCTTCCAGGCTCTGGATGCTGCGGCTCAACGCCGATTGGGTGATGAACAACTTCTCGGCCGCTCGGCTGAAGGAGCCGGTGTCGGCCAGGGCCAGCAGGTGCGCCAGATGTTTGATATTCATGGCTGGCAGCCCTTCAGGTGAATAAAGAAAACAATCGAAAATCAACTCATGCCAAATGAGAAAAATGAATGATAACTAGAAAAATAAGTCATTGGACGCATTGTTTGCGGCCACCTACCATTCGCTTCAACCCTATTTTTTGGAGCCCGCCATGCATCCCACCCCCCGCGCGTTGATTCGTCATTGCAGTGCGCTGTTTGTCGGCCTTGCGTTGGCTGCTTCAGTGGCCGCGCAGACCTACCCGTCCAAACCCGTCAGCATGATCGTGGCCTTTCCCCCTGGCGGGGGCTCCGATGTGCTGGGCCGCGCTGTCGGCAAAGGCATGGCTGAAGTGTTTGGTCAGCCCATCATCGTTGAAAACGTGGTGGGCGTGGGTGGCTCCCTGGGGGTGCTCAAGGCCGCCAATGCCCAGCCGGATGGCTACACACTTTTGGCAGGCTCTCCCCTGGAGCTCATCTACACGCCGCTGGGTGTGGCCGCGGCCAAAAATAGGCCGGAGGACATGCGCCTGGCCGCTTTGGTGGGTTACACCCCCCTTGTCATTGCCGTGCGCAAGGATTTGCCGGTGAACACGCTGGAAGAGTTCGTCGCACTGGCAAAAAAGTCTGACAAGCCGCTCAGTTTTGGCTCTACCGGCATCGGTTCCCTCTATCACCTGATGGCTGAAAAGGCTCTGCAAACGGCAGGTGCTCATGGCCTGCACGCGCCTTACAACGGCATGGCACCCTACGTCAAGGATTTGATGGGCGGTGTGATTGACTTTGCGGTGGTCCCCTTGGTCGGCCCGGTGATGGGCGCCATTGAGAGTGGCCAAATCAAAGCGCTGGCTCTCGCATCCAGTCAGCCCCTGGCACGCCTGCCCAAGTTGCCCCTGGCAAGCGCCACCAAAGGCTTTGCGGATTACCAGTTCAGTATCTGGATTGGCATTGAAGCCAGTGCCAAAACGCCTGACTCACAAGTGGCCGCTGTGCACAAAGCCGCCTACACCGCGCTGGGTAACCCGGACATTCGCAAAATCATTGAGACCGCAGGTAGCACGGTGGCCGAACCCATGAGCCTGGCACAGCTTGACGCCTTCTACAAAAAGGAAGTGATCAAGGCTGCGACGATTGCCAAGTCCATCAAGCTGGAACCACAGTAACCGGCATGGCTGACAACGACAGTGAACGCGACGAATTGACCATGCGAGACGGCAACTACCTTGGTCACGCGATGACCGGGCGGGTCGGCGAATTTATCCAGATTCGCCGTGACATTCATGCCCATCCGGAGCTCGCCTTCGAGGAACACCGCACCGCCGCGCTGGTGGCTGGCAAGCTGCGCGATTGGGGCTATGAAGTCACAACCGGCCTGGGGCAAACCGGCGTGGTGGGGACATTGCGTCGTGGCAAAAGCACCCGTTCCCTGGGGCTGCGTGCCGATATGGATGCGCTGCCGATTCTCGAAGCAGGCACACGTGCGTGGGCCAGCACAAAGCCGGGCCTGATGCATGGCTGCGGCCACGACGGTCACACCGCCACGCTCCTGGCTGCTGCCAGGCTGATGGCTCAGGACCTTGATTTTGATGGCGTGCTGCATCTGATTTTCCAGCCCGCAGAAGAAGGGGCTGGTGGCGCGGTGCAGATGATGGCGGATGGCCTGTTTGAGCGCTTCCCCTGCGACGCGGTTTTTGCCTTGCACAACATGCCGGGTATCGAGGCGGGGCGCTTTGTGTTCAGAAGTGGCCCCACGATGGCCTCAAGCGACAACGTGACCATCCGCTTGAAGGGACGTGGGGGTCACGGCGCATTTCCTCACCAGTCTGTCGATACCGTGGTGGCAGCGGCCTCCATCGTCATGGCATTGCAGACCATCGTGTCCAGAAACGTTGATCCGTTGAAGACGGCGGTGGTCACGGTGGGGGCCCTTCACGCAGGCGAGGCCAATAACGTCATTCCTGAAGAAGCCCGGCTGGAGTTGAGCGTCAGGGCATTGGACACCGACGTCAGGGCCTTGCTCAAGGCGCGGATCATGGCGCTTGTCGAACTGCAGGCGGCGAGCTACGGCGTGCAAGTCTCCATCGATTGGCGAGAGGGTTATGCCGTGCTCGTCAATACGCCAGAAGAAACAGAATTGGCAACGGCTGTGGCCTCGAAGCTGTTTGGCCCAGAGCGCGTTGACCCCAACGGCCCCATGTTCACCGCGAGTGAGGATTTCTCTTTCATGTTGCAGCGGGTGCCGGGCTGTTACTTTTTTGTGGGTAACGGCGGACCCGGCACACCGGGCGCTTGCAACGTGCATAACCCTGGCTACGACTTCAATGACGACATCATCGCGCCAAGTGCTGCATTCTGGATGGCGCTGGTGGCGCGGTTTCTGGCATAGTTGCATTTTTTGAAATTCAGATCGGGAGAGACAAGGTAGCGCCACAGTCACAGCACAGCGCTACTTTGCGCCGAAGGAGCAACCACCCCGGAAACTCTCAGGCAAAAGGACCGATCTGAATCATTGATCTCTGAAGAGTTGTCGGGCTTAGTCACCCGGCACACCGTAGGAGCAAGTGGCCTTATCACACACTGTGGGCCATGAATCTCTCAGGTTCCAAACAGAGGGGGTGCATGCCGCGCATGGTGCGTACGCGTGCTTTTTGTCTTCGCGACATCCCTGACGTTTTTGGAGATCTGAAGCATGAAATCAATTGCAGTTATCGGCGGCGGCATCACCGGCGTCACCACGGCTTACGCCCTGGCCAAGCGCGGCTTTGTCGTCACCCTGTTCGAGAAAAACCGCTACGTGGCGATGGAGACATCGTTTGCCAACGGTGGCCAGTTGTCGGCGTCCAACGCCGAAGTGTGGAACCACTGGTCTACCATCCTCAAAGGCATGAAGTGGATGCTAAAAAGCGACGCGCCGCTCCTGGTCAACCCCAAGCCCAGCTGGCACAAGCTGAGCTGGTTTGTGGAGTTCATCAGCAACATCCCGCATTACGAGCGCAATACGGTTGAGTCCACACGCCTGGCGATCGCGGCACGTGAACACTTGTTTAACTGGTCGCAAGCCGAAGGCGTGGATTTTGATCTGAAAAATGAAGGCATCCTGCACATCTACCGTGACAAAAAAGGTTTTGACCACGCCGGGCAAGTCAGCAAGCAGCTGGCCCAAGGCGGCTTGCAGCGCCGTGCAGTTACGCCAGCCGAGATGAAAGCCATCGAGCCCACGCTGGCCGGCAATTATTACGGGGGTTACTTTACCGAGAGCGACTCAACTGGCGACATTCACAAGTTCACCACTGGCATGGCCAAAGCGGCTGAACGGCTGGGCGTGCACTGTCTTTACGGACAAGACGTCCTGGCTCTGCATAGCGATGGCACAACTGCAGAAGTGACGGTGGCTGACGGCGACGGCCACGTGACGCACCACTTCGATGGACTGGTTGTGTGTGCAGGCGTCGAGAGCCGCAACTTTGCTGCCCAGCTGGGGGACAGGGTCAACATCTACCCGGTGAAGGGCTATTCCATCACCGTTAACCTGCCCGACGCGTCAAGCCAGGCCGCGGCGCCCACCGTGAGCCTGCTGGACGACGAGACCAAGCTGGTCACCAGCCGTCTAGGCATGGACCGCTTCCGTGTCGCAGGCACGGCTGAGTTTAACGGCTACAACAAAGACATCCGCGCTGACCGCATTCGGCCCCTGATCGCCTGGGTAAACCAGTGCTTCCCTGGCATCAACACCCGCCAGGTCGTGCCCTGGGCCGGCCTGCGCCCCATGATGCCTAACATGATGCCTCGCGTGGGCCGGGGAAAATCACCCAACGTGTTTTACAACACCGGGCATGGGCATTTGGGCTGGACGCTGTCTGCGGTCACGGCGGATATGGTTGGGGGTGTGGTGCAGGGGGCGATGGGCGGGCGTGCCGTTTCGGTTGGATGAACTGCGGGGTTGGCAACGCGCCGTTTTACGGCGATATGAACCGTCCAACTTCTGGGGGTCAGTTCAAATACGGGGCGGTTCAGTGGGCACTGCAGGACAAATTGACCAGGGCATTCGTTTATTCCCTGTTTTGGCGGACATCGGCAGCTTCCTTCGATTACGGCATAGAGCCGATTGTCCAAATTCAAATGGCGCGGCTTTAGCATCCGACTTAGTATTCCTGACTCGTCCGTTATTGGGTTCTTCCCGGCGGCTCATGCAAAGCAGAGGAAAAAATGCAAAAAACCTTTACGAAACGTCTTGGCATACTGCGTAAAAAAGACGGCATCACGCACGAGCAATTCGTCGAGCACTGGCTCCATAAGCATGCCCCGTTGTGCGTCAAGTTGCCGGGCCTGCGCCGCTATTCCGTCAACCTGGTGGATCGTCAGCGTTTTCCCAATTTCGACTACGACGGATTTTCCGAATTATGGTTTGACTCCGAGGAAGCGCTGGTCGCTTCGCTTCAAAGCCCCGAGGGCAAGACCCTGCTGGCCGACTTGCCAAACTTCGCTAAAGACGTCTCCCCCATCATCTCGGTGGAAACACAAATCTTCTGGCCCTAGGACCGCACCATGACACAACTACAAGGAAAAATTGCGCTGGTCACCGGAGCGGCAGGCGGATTTGGCGAGGGCATCGCCCGCCTGTTCGTGGCGCAGGGCGCACGTGTGATGATTGCCGACCTCGACGGGGCGAAAGCCTCCCAGGTCGCTGCCGACCTCGGGCCTTCCGCGCGCGCGATAACTTGTGACGTGTCGAAATCGGCCGATGTGCAGGCTGCCGTGCAGGCCTGCGTCGATGCCTTCGGCGTACCTGACATCGTGGTCAATAACGCGGGCACCACGCACCGCAGCCAGCCCATGCTCGATGTCGATGAGGCGACCTTCGACCGCGTCTTCAACGTCAACGTCAAATCGATTTTTTACATGACGCACGCTGTCGTGCCGCTGATGCGCCAGCGCCGACAAGGCTCGATCATCAACGTCGGATCCACGGCAGGCATGCGCCCCCGCCCAGGCCTGACCTGGTACAACGCCTCGAAGGGCGCCGTGAACTTGTTGAGCAAGTCGATGGCCGCCGAACTCGGCCCCGACAACATCCGCGTCAATGCCATCTGCCCGGTGATGGGTGCCACCGGCCTCATCGAGCAATTTCTCGGTACGGCGGACACGCCAGAGAGCCGTGCCAAAGTCGTTGCCGGCATTCCCCTGGGCCGACTGTCCACGCCAGACGACGTGGCGCAGGCCGCGCTCTACCTGGCCAGCGACGCGTCGTGTTTCATCACCGGCGTCGAGTTGCCAGTGGACGGTGGCCGAACCATCTGAACAGCGGCCGGAAACGGCCCCGGAGATGAGCGCCTCTGTCCTCACCGCCCTTTACGGCACGGACGAGGCGCTTCCCCTGGAGGTGGAACTGCGCGCGGGGCCGCTGTCAATGACGCTGCGCGGCGGCCACATTGTGGACCTGAAGGTTGCCGGTCACGAGGTCTGGCACGGTGTGACTTTCCTCTACCGCGACCCCGACTGGTGTACGCCCGAGCCGGTGTTCCAGCGCACCCTGCATCAGGCTGAAGGGCAAGGCTTCTCGCTGCGACTCGAAGGTGTCATCCCCACGCAACCGGCTATCGACCTGCTGCTCATGCCGCAAGGCGACTCGTATGGCACCGTGAAGCTACAAGCGCGTGCGATGCCACGTGGCGACATTTTGGCTAACCGTATCGGCCTGTGCCTGATGCATCCAATGCACGCAATGGGCCGAGTCCTTGAAGTCGAGCACGTTGACGGCCGCATCAGCCGTTCCACCTTTCCCGAGCAAGTGCCTCCGTGGCCGCCGTTCACCGGGGTGCGAGGCATTCGCCATTAATTCGCGCCCGGCCATTGGGCCCAGGTCAGGTTCCAGGGGGACGACTTTGAATTCGAGGACCAGCGCAACAACGCCGACGCATCGTTTAAAACTTACAGCCGATCAAACACTCTGCCGCGGCCATATGTACTACGCGGTGGCGCAGCGATTGAGCAATCGCTGACCCTGCATATCGAACCGGCCCTGGTTGCGATCAATCCCGCACCTGCGCAGACCCGGCCGGTACGCTTGACTGATTTCGCTGAGGTGACCAGAATGCCGCAGCTGGGTCTGGCGATCACACCGGCCGATGCACAAGCCTCGCCGTTGGTGCAAGCTGCGTTGGCCGAGATATCGCCCTCGCTGCTACATCTGACACTGGCCCTGCCCGAACAGCCAGTCCACTGGACGGGAATTGCGCAGCTTCTTTCGGCATCTGGAGCACAGTTGCGACTGGACCTTTTAGCTGGTGTTACAGCGGCAGCACTGGTCCGGTTGGCGATGGCGTTGCGCG
>JANPFZ010000173.1:0-14119 GCA_031423655.1 Polaromonas sp. | reverse complement strand
ACGCAGACCAGCGCCTTGTAGTCGGTCGCGTCGAAAGCGGCGGCCTCGCCGATGGCAGCCAGGTTCAGCGCAAACGGCAACGCCGTTCCGGCCAATGCCAGGCGCGAAGACCGGCGCAGGAAGGCGCGGCGCGTGTGAAGTGCGGGTTGGATAAAGTGCATTTATTCTCTGCAGGTGTTGGGCGTTGGCTGGCCTGCGCTTACTTCTGGATCAGGTACTCGGCCGATGCCAGCACCATCAGCACGCCGGCACAAATACGATTGAGCTTCGCGTCCAGTACGGCCTGGCCGTTGGCGGTGGTCGGCGCCGGCAGCGCGGTCGCGCTCAGGGCGGTGGTCATCAGCGTGCGCGTGCTGGCACTGAGCTGGCCTGCGCACATCAGCAGGTTGAGGCGATTCACCAGCGCGGGCACGTCAGCCACCACCAGCAGCTCGGCCGCATAGCTGGCGGTGATGTCACGGCTGTAGCTGTTGTAGGTGTGTTCGGCCACCGCCGGCGAGTCAATATTGAAGCCGTAGCGAATGCGGTCCTGCATGTAATTGAGGTAGCCGCCCACCGAGGACTCGTTGACGATCTGGAACTCGGGTGCCACCTGCTGGCTGGCAGCCAGCGCCGTTGATGGCGGCACGTAACCGGGGCGAAAAAAATTAAATACCGAGCCGGGCCGCAGCGGGCTCTGGCCCAACTGATCACTAGGGTTGCCCTGTTCGTCAAGCTTCCAGCTGCCGGCTTTGGACGTCAGCCCAAAGGTGCGGCCCCATTGCACCAGTCGCACCATCGGTTCGCGCAGCTTGCCGAAGGTGGGCGCGCTCAGGCCGACCGGGCTGCGGGCCTCGTCGTCAAGCAGGACGGCGGCAAAGACCGATTTCATGTCGCCGCGCACGCCATCGCCGTTGTCGTTGAAGACCGCTGCCACGCGCGCCACATAGGCCGGGCTGGGGTTGCTGGTCACCAGCCGCTGGATCATCTGCTTGCTGAAAAACGGGCCGACGTTGGGGTGGTTAAAGAGCGTGTCAAGCGCGGTTTTCAGCGCTTGGTCGCCCGGTGTATTGGCGGCAATGGTGGTGCCCAGAAACGTCGCGGCAAGCGTGCTGTGCCGGCTGGCGGTCAGCACCATGCGGCGCGTCATGCGCGTGGTGTTGCCGATATTTCGCGTGTAGCCGCTGTATTGCAGCAGGGTGTTGACGCTCTGGCTGCTGTCGAGGTCCCAGCCCGTGAAAACGCGCGACAGGTTGCTGACGTCGGCCGATGTGTAGCTGGCCAGCTTGCTGCCGTCAGCCGCGCGCTTTTCGGTGCCGTCGGCTTCGAGCTGATGCAGGCCAATGGTGAACAGTTGCATCACCTCACGGGCAAAGTTTTCGTCGGGCTGGCGGCCCCGGCTGTCTTCTTTCTGGTTGCCTTTGGTGTTCAGGAACAGGCCCATCGCCGGGTTCAGCGTGATGTCTTCGAGCAACTGCCGAAAGTTGCCGCGTGTGCCGCGCACCAGCAGGTCCCAGTACTGGGCAATGCCGTGGCTGCGAAATTCAGCGTCGATACTGTTCAGTGACACCACAAAAAACTCTGACAGCGCCAGCGCCAGGCGCTTGCGAACGCCGTCGGGCGACTGCATCAGCTGCTGCCAGATCATGAAATCGCCGGGGTAGGAATGATCGAAAAATTCGGTTGCAGCGCTGACAGCGCCATAACCGCGACCGTCGAGCCAGGCGACACCGGTCTGCGCCTCTGGCGCGTTGAGCTGAGCCGATATCCACGCTGCGTAACCCTGCTGGCGTAGCTCGGCGATCTCGGCATCGGTCACATTGAATTTCGCCTGCAGCGCAAAGCGTGCGGCTTCGTTGTCGTTTTGCGGCGCGGTGTAGGTGTAGCCCGAGACGGCCGAGCCAAGACCGGCGCTTGCGCTGCTGGCGCCGACGGCGGTAGCGGCGTCACCGCCACCACCACCACCGCAGGCAGCAAGCAGCGCGGCCGCCATGGCGGACGCGGCTGCAGCGCCGTTTGACGCGCCCGGCTGCAGCTCAACACCCGCCTGCCTTGCGGGGGCAACAAGGTTGCGCGTCGGCGCTTCCTGGATGTCATCGAGATTCATGCGAGCGTTCTCTCAGGTTGGCAAGTCATTCCGGATGGCTGACACGCTGCAATCGTCATGCCTTCACTGATGCGACTTTCAATCCGTTACGCGGTCATACACATTGAAATAAGAACGCGGAAAAAATGTTCGCGTCAGCACCACACGGGGCGATTTGGTGGGCGCCTTGTTACGGATTCCCTGATTTGATCCGAGCCACTAGCCGCAGGTGACATCTTTGTCAGAATGCGCCTACAAAAATGATCGGCCTTGTCTGGCGCTCAGCGCCTGGCTACGCCGTACGCAAATCAGGTCGGGAGCTGCGAGCCCTTTTGCGGGATCTGCTGCGCAAGCTCCATCGCCAGACACAGGTCTTCCCAGGCCTTGGCTTTGTCCTGCGGGTTGCGCAGCAGTACGGCGGCGTCATAGGTGACCACGGTTTTCACGCCGTGAAGCGTGTGTACCTGCCCGCGCAGCTTGCCCAGCGGCTCGCTGCTCTGCAGCACAGCCTGCGCCGCCAGACGGCCCATCACCAGAAGCACATCGGGATGGGTTTGTGCGATCAGCGCTGCCAGTTCAGCCGCCAATTCAGCCGGTAAGGCAGCCGGGCTGACGCCGCCAGCCGCCAGCCGCGCGAGCGGCGCCAGCAGCACAGCGCCGGCTTCACCCGGCTGACCGGATTTGTGCAGACCGGCGGCGCGCAGCATGTTGCCCAGCAGTTTGCCGGCGTCACCCTCAAAAGGATCGAAGGCGGGTCTGCGCAGGCTGGCCGCCGGGGTTTCGCCCAGCAGCAACCAGCGCGGGCCTGCCGCAGCGCCGGCTGGCGGTGCGGCGTTGGCATACAGCACCTGGGCATCGCCAAGCTGCCAGCCGGGCGCTGCGGCGCTGGCGGCGCTGGCGGCGGTGCGCTCAGGTGCGGCTGGCGCGCTTAGACGCGCGGGCGCCGGCGGGGGTCTGAGTGCGGATCGAGCGGCAGGGAAAGCGGCAGGTGACTGAGCGGAAGACTCGGCAGATGACTCGGCAGATGACTTGGCAGGTAAGAGCGCGGTTTTAGCTCCGAAATTCAAGTCATTTGTGCCACCAGCCCCCATATTATGTGCGCCACCAGCTATTAAATCAGCAGCGTTTTGTGGTGCGCCAGATGCTGCTGTGGGTGCCAGCTGCGGCTCTGGCGGTGGCAGCCAGAGGCGCACACCCATCTCGCGCAGCATCGCCAGGTGACGATTGTCCAGGGCCAGGCTCATCAGACAGGCTTCAGGCTGAACGCCGCGGTGCAAGCGATCATCAAAAGCGGTTCAAGCATCACAGCGCCAGACTCATCACCAGCGCGTCTTCACGCTCGCCACCGGTGGCGGGGTAATACAGCTTGCGCCTCCCGACTTCACGAAAACCGTAGCGGGCGTAAATGGTTCGGGCGCGCGCATTGCTGGGCCGCACCTCCAGCCACACCCACTGCGCGCCCTGGCCGCGCGCCCACAGCGCCACAGCGTCGAGCATCACATGCGCCCAACCCTGGCGCTGGTGTGCGGGCGCCACCGTGACGTTGAGCAGATGCACTTCCTCGAAACCCTGCATCGCGACGAAATAGCCAATCAGTTCTGCCGACGGAGGCGCGCCGCCGGTCAGCAATTGCGCCTGGTAGCCGGCCTTGATCGAGTCCAGAAAATTACCCGCCGACCACGGGTGCTCGTAAGCGCTCTGCTCGACGCGCGAGACCACGTCCAGCCAGGCGCTGGTCATCGCTTGAAACTGCGCCTCCCGATGGGGCAGCGCATTCGGTGGTTTTAAAACGGCGCTCATACAGACAGGAATTGCAACTTAAGTGCCAGGGTGGGTAGCGACAAGCTTCCGGGCGGCCAGCGCCCTGGATGCGGCACGTTCGTCCGTGGTGAGCGCTACTTTATCGCGAACATACAAAGGCAGCGCAAGCGATGCATCGACGCACTGCCCCGCTGCGGCCAGGCCGGGCGCCAGCCGCAGCAGCGCCGTAGCCGTCGGCAGGGCATAGATATATGGAATGCCGGCAGGCGCTGCGGGCAGGCGCTGTGCATAGACCTCAAACACATTGCCGGCCAGCCGCTGCGGGCCCGGCACGCGCAGCAGGTAGTCCGCCAGGTTTTCAGGTCGAATCAGCTCGCAGCTCCCGGTTTTAATCCACAAGCCGCTATTGAATTCATAGCTCTGCAGATACATCTCGTCCATGCGGGCGTCGAGCAAGGCGGTGAGCCGCAGGGTATTTATTCCTTCTGCGCTCTCCTCTCTTTCTCCCTCTACCTCTGGGAGAAGCTTGGCCTGTCCTGAGCTTGTCGAAGGGGGCTGAGGGCTCCTTTGCCTTTGGAGCCGCGCCTCCTCCGCCACCGCCATCAGCGTGTCAATCGGCAGCACCGGCATACCAGCCCCACGACGCGCGCCGAAGGCCAGCCCCTGCGCCACCGCGCACGCCGTGCGCAGGCCGGTGAATGAACCCGGGCCGCGCCCAAACGCAATCGCATCCAGCTCACCGAGTTGCAGGCCCGCCTCGGCCAGCAAGGCCAGAATCGCCGGAATCAAGGTACTGGATGCCTGCGCGCCACCGACGCCGCTGTGCTGCCACACGCGCACGCCGTCGGTCACCGCGATGGACAGGCGGTCGGTACTGGTGTCGAAGGCCAGGAATCGGGTGGCGGTTTTCAGGATTTCAGGCATCGTTAGGAATCAAATCAAGCTCTAGCCCATGCAATACGTGGGCAAGAAGCTATCAAAATCATAGTTTTTAGAAAATTGTCTGCAAGTCGGTGGCGCGCGTGCGAAGGGCCTTGCACCATTATCCCGCCATGCCCTGACGCCTTTCGGCAACGGATAATCCGCACATGCCTGTCCCGTTGTTTTTCCTTTTTTCCTGTCGTTTTCGCTTCCATTTTTCGCACCGGCCGCATGGGTTAACGCAGCGGCTTGCTGCCGGTCTGCTGGGCACGCTTGTGGCTCTTGCGGGCAGCGGTGCCGCAGCCCAAACCAGCGCCCAAAACCTCCCGCCCGAAGTCGATGCCGCGCTGGCACGCGCCAAGGTCCCGCGCGAGGCACTGGCCGCCATCGTCGTCGACGCCGCACCGGCCATCAACGGCAAGTCTGCGCCGCTGTTGGCATATCGCGCCAACGCGTCGGTCAACCCCGCGTCGGTCATGAAGCTGGTCACTACCTACGCCGGCATCGAGCTACTGGGGCCGGCCTATACCTGGAACACGCCGGTCTATGTCGATGGCGTCATCAAAGACGGCGTGCTGCATGGCAACCTGATCATCCAGGGCCGGGGCGACCCGAAGCTGGTCATCGAGCGGCTGTGGCTGCTGCTGCGCCGCGTGCAGGGCCTCGGCATCAAGACCATCAGCGGCGACATTCTTCTCGACCGCAGCGCCTTTGTCGCCGCGCCGCACAACCCGGCCGACTTTGACAACGAACCTTTCCGCCCCTACAACGCCGCGCCCGATGCGCTGCTGATCAACTACAAATCAGTGGTCATGACATTCGCGCCCAACCCCGACAGCGGCGTCGCCCACATCAGCTACGACCCGCCGCTGGCCAAGGTCAACATGCAGGGCGTGGTGCCGCTGTCGGCCGGTGCGGGCGCGTCATTGTCGGAATGCGGCGACTACCGCGGCGTGCTGAAGGCCGATTTTTCCGATCCGTCCCGGCTGTCCTTTGCGGGCACCTACCCGGTCGGTTGCGGCGAAAAAGTCTGGGCCGTGGCCTATGCCGACCCGGCCAGTTACGCCGAGCGCGCGGTACACGGCCTGTGGCAAGACATGGGCGGCAAACTGGTTGGCCGCGTGCGCGAGGGCCGCGCGCCCAGCGGCTTGCGCCCGGTGTTCGAAGCCGCATCACCCACGCTGGCCGAAGTGATCCGCGACATCAACAAATTCAGCAACAACGTGATGGCGCAGCAACTGTTTTTGACCTTCAGCCTGCCGCAATCCGGCGGCGCACGCCTCGCCAACATCAACACAAACACAACCACGCAAGCGCCGGCCAGCAAGGAAACGTCCCGCGAGGTGCTGCGCAACTGGTGGCAGCAGCGCTTCGGCGCGCAGGACATGCCGGTGTTCGACAACGGCTCCGGCCTGTCGCGCGCCGAACGCGTCACCCCGCAAGGCCTGGCCCGGATGCTGCAAACCGCGTATGTCTCGGGCGCCATGCCCGAGCTGATGGCGTCATTGCCAATCACTGGTGTTGACGGCACGCTGCGCAACAACCGCTCACGCGTGTCGCAAGGCTGGGCGCATTTGAAGTCAGGCTCGCTGAACGAAGCCACCGCGCTCGCGGGCTACGTGCATACGCCCAGCGGTCGCCGGCTGGTCGTCGTCGGTGTCGTCAATCATCCCAACGCGTCAGCCGCGCGCCCAGCGCTCGACGCGCTGGTCGACTGGGTTGTGAAAGAAGGCAGCCGATGATTTTCGAGCTGATCGTGAGCGCGAAATGGGTTGATATCGTCGGGTCGCTGGCCGCCATCCTCACCACGGTAAGCTTCTTCCCGCAAGCCTGGCACAGCTTCAAGACCCGCGACGTCAGCGGCGTGTCACTCGGCATGTACAGCGTGTTCACCGTGGGCGTGGCGCTGTGGCTGGTTTATGGCTTGCTGTTGCGGGCGTGGCCGATTGTTGTTGCGAATGTGATCACGCTGGCGTTGGCGGTGGCTATTTTGGGAATGAAGGTGGTGTTTGGGCGGGTGGGTTCGTGAAAAGTTTTGTCTTCATGCCGGATCTTGCCCTACACGCCCAAATGCTCTCTTGGGAATTTAAGGTAATACTGGACGAACATGGAATACGTGGCAGGTTTAATTGCGGCATTTCTGTTCTGGCGTGTCGTCGCCGCGGTTGTAGCATCGCTGGCCGTCGGCGCTCTAATCGCAATGGTTATCCCGGAATCTGGCTCGGCAGCCTGCGCGCTTGTGAGCGGGCTTGTTGTTCCCTATGCTATTCAAAACGCTTTCGCGAACTAGATTTCACGCTACTTGCCGGATGCTTCGGCACAGAACTAATCGACTTGGCTTCGGACCCAGTCACGGCTTTATGTTTTTAGGCCTGCATTGGTTCGAAGCAAAACGGCTCGACTGAACTTCGCATCGGTTTGATCACATCATCTCGCGAGTTGACAAACGTAGCCCATAGGCTACACTCTCCGCATGCGTGTGGATCAGACCGAAGCCTACCTCGACTGGGTCAATACGCTCGAAGACCGTGCTGGCAGAGCCCGCATCCAGGTTCGCGTTGACCGACTGATTCATGGCAATCCGGGCATTCATCGCAATCTGACTGAGGGTGTATCCGAGTTGAAGATTGACTTCGGGCCAGGGTATCGCGTCTATTACACGCAGCGCGGAAACCGGCTTCTTTTGCTGCTCGCCGGCGGAGATAAGTCAACGCAGCAAAGTGACATTAAAAGGGCCATTGATCTCGCCCATAAATTTCAGGAGTAGCGCGCCATGCCCAAGCAAGCTGTCAAGAAATCCATGAATACCAAGACTACGCCCTATGACGTGGCGGAACAACTTCGCACTCCGGAAGAAATGGCCGCGTATCTGGATGCGTGGCTTGATGAAGCACCCGACGACGCAGCCGGTATCGCCAGGGCTCTTGGCGACATCGCGCGGGCCAAAGGGATGACGCAAGTCGCCAAGGACGCTGGCCTGAGCCGAGAAAGTCTGTACCGTGCACTTAGCGCGGATGGGAACCCGAGCTTTGCGACGGTTCTTAAAGTGGCGAGGGCACTTGGCGTGAAGCTCCACGCCGAAGCGGCATAACTTTTTTTCCCGCTGTTCAGGCTGTGAAGGATGGCCTGGAGTTTTATCTGAAAAGTGAAATCCGTTTCACTCGCAACGCGACACAGCACAAGGAAATGGCCATGCGCTGGATAGCATTCTTCGACGACCAACCTCAAATGCTTGCCGTTCGGAAGGAGCGCGAGGCCTTGCATCTGATGTACCTCCGGCAACACGAAAACGAAATCCTGATTGCAGGCGGTCTGCGTGAGGCGCCTGGCAGTGCGTTTGTCGGCGGTCTGTGGGCGCTGGAGGTCCCGTCGAAAGAGCGCGCCGTTGCGTTGATCGAAAACGATGCTTATTTCGTGCCCGCGCTTCGCTCGTATCGGCTTTTTACTTGGGGCAAGGCGTCTGGGGACAAGGCGGTTGTCTTGTGAATTGGGCTCAAATACAAATTCCCCTTATTCGGGATAGTGTCAGGCTTCATTCGGGAAGCAGACTGAGACTTCCGCAAAAATGAAGCTCACGGCTCGCTTGCTGTCCATACGTTTCGTACATACAATCAGTCATGGAGTTCGCTCGGTCTGAAGCGAAACGTGCAGCCAATGTCACGGTGCACGGGCTTGATTTTCTAGATGCTCGAAGCGTGTTCGATGGTTTGACCTACACATTCGAAGATGACCGCTTCTCCTACGGCGAGCAGCGTTTTGTCACGCTGGGTCTGCTCGCCGGCGTCCCTGTTTCAGTTGTACACACGGAGAATGACCATGAAATCCGCATCATCTCTTTCCGCAAAGCCACCAGGCACGAGTCGAAAATCTACTTCGATGCCATCCAAAACTGACTGGTCGCGCCTGAAGTCCGGCGCAGCCCCCAAAACTTCAGCCCGCACGCACCCCGAAGCGGACGTGCAGCATATTGTTCGCGGGATGGTTCGCCGCGGTCTGCAGCCGATACCAGCCAAAGCGTCCGTTTCGCTGCGCGTTGATCAAGATGTTCTTGAATGGTTCAAGGCGCAAGGCGCAAGGCGCGGGCTACCAAACGCGCATCAACATCGTTTTACGGGCGTTTCGCGACGCATCGATTTAGCCGGTCATTCCACCGGGGCGATTGTGCCGCTCGCTGAGTATCAAAAGCCGGTCATGGAGCGGTCAAACAGATGTCGGAAACATCTAACCAGTTTTGTGGCGATACCGATTTTCAGACATGGCGAGGTGGAACGATGAAAACCGTCATTCTTGAAGTTCGCTCTCCCGACGAATCGATGGCGAACTTTGCCCAGACCTGGAAAACCGGAAGGCCCGAACGCGCCGTCCGCATAGCGTTTGCTACTCCCGAGCTGCTGTAGCAAGTCTTCACGGCCAAGCGCTGGGAACTACTGAAAGCGCTGTGCGGCGCCGAGCCCATCTCCCTACGCGAAGCCGCCCGCAGTGTCGGAGGTGATGTCAAAACGGTTCATGCCGACATCACCGCGCTGCTCAATGCAGGCGTTGTTGATCGCGCTGAAGGGGCGGCATTGTCTTTCCGTTCGAGGCGGTCAAGGTCGAGTTCTTGCTGCAAGCTGCCTGAAGGCTGACGCCATGCCGACGCAAGCAGTCAAAAAGTCAATAAAAACCAAGAGCGCGCCCACGACGTGGCGAAGCAACTTTGAACCCCGCAAGAAATGGTCGCGTATCTGCATGCCTGGCTTGAATATGCGCCAGACGACGCAGCCGGAATTGCCCGAGCCCTGGACGATATTGCGCGGGGCCAACGCCGCAGCCTTTAAGCCGGCGCACCATTCGTATGCCGAATTTGTATGCCGAATTTGTATGCCGAATTTTGGCTCCACCTTGTGCCGGCCGTTCGCGGGCTACGCGCCTCGCCCGTTCAGCGTCTTCAGGAGCCGCGAAATCCGAGCTTGCGCGAGAAAGGCCGTCATCGAATGCCGGGTTTGATTTTGATGCGCTGCATTTGACCAAAATCAGTCCCCAGCCGAGGTAAATCCTGCGCAAGAAGCTATGAAAACCATAGCGTTTTGCCAAGCCGGGGAATGAGGGCCGGATGAAAATCCTGCAAGGCTTTTGACTACAGCTTGAGGCGGCATTCTCCTACAAAACTTCGGCGGGGCGGGCTCAACAGTCGGGCTTCGTTCGGAGTGAGGACCCACTGTGAGCCGTGAACGGTCTTTGATTGGCAAGGGTCAGCGCGACGGGTCCAGCTGGCGCCGGGGTATCGACAGCAGCGCCAGGAATGATGGCCCGCCAAGGTCCTGGCGGATCAGCAAGAGATGCCCAGAGGGCACGGATCAGGGAGTGACAAAAATGCCCAACTCATCCGCGCCCGCGAGTGCATCGGGAAATGCCAGTTTTCTCTGGGTCAACCTGACTCGCGAAGCGCGCACGATGCTGGACAAGAGCGCAGGCGGTGCATTTAATATTCGTCGCGTGCGCGAGCCGACGCAGATTCCCGGCGCCATTCAGGTCCACGCCCCGCAGTTTCTATGCTTCGAGTTTGACGAGCCTGACGCGCCGGGCATCGCTGTCCTGGCGCACACCCGGCGCGCGCACCCGAGCTTGCCCGTGCTCATGATCACGGGCGGCCACTCCGAAGCCGTGGCGCTATGGGCGCTGCGCATCCGGGTCTGGGACTTGCTGGTGAAACCGGTGTCCCTCGGGGAGCTCAGCCAGCGCATCACCGCGCTTTTTGAGTTGACGATGCACGCGGGTACGGGGTCGGCGCGCGACGTCGGGTTTCCGTCGCAAGGCCTCGACACAACAACTGTCCCAACTGGCTTTGACCAGCACAGGAAAACGCATCCCGCCATCGCGCATGTGGCAAAGCATTTCGACCGCAAGATCACGCTCGATGATGTGGCTGCCCTGTGCCGACTCAGCCCGACCCAGTTCTGCCGCGTCTTCCGCCAGGAGCAGGGCGTGAGCTTCTGCCAGCATCTGCTGCACTACCGGCTGGAGCGGGCCTGCGAAGGCCTTGTGCATTCAGGCGCACTGGCCAAAGAAGTCGCTTACGCTGTCGGCTTCAACGATCTCTCGTACTTCACGTGGGCGTTCAAACGGCAGCTTGGCCTGACTCCGAGTGAGTACCGGGCTGCAGCCAGGTAGCCATCACGTTTGGCAGCGCAGGGCTGCACGCTTCGTTCATCCGCACGCTTCAGGCAGCAGCCTGCCGCCTGCCCGCGCAAGTACCAGGCAAAAGCAGAAAAGTCCTAGCGATTCGCAGGATTGTCCTAACGCACCCAGGCAGCCCGGCGCTACGCTTCGCGACGAGAGTTCGGGCGGGCGGTTTCACACCGGTGTTACTGCAAAGGCTTGTGATTCTCGGGAGGCTTTTGTCAACATTTCGCCGGGTGAGATTATCCGCGTGGTGGGGTCAAAAATCAGGAAACCGCGATTCAGCTGGCGTTGGATGGACTGTGTTTACTCGCGGTTGATTGGCTCACGTGAACCAGGAGATTTCAATGGCTACTAAATCCAGAACCGTTGCGATGGCGGAAAAAGCCACGGCTGAGACAACTCCCGGCCGCATGCCGGAACACGCGATGAGCGAGTCGGAGTCAGGCGGGATGCCAGCCGGCGGAACAGACGGAATGTCTGGCGCGTCGGGCGCCATGCCGATGCACGGCATGGGGGATCGAAATGCCGCAGCAGGCGAAATGCCCACCGGGGGAATGCGCGATGGCCATTCAGGCGCGGGCCGTTTTCGGCCGCCCGACTTGCCGCCAGGCGCGCCTGCGCCAGATTCATTCGAGGAAGGCGTCGTCGAGATCCAGTTCCGTGACGGGGTCCGGCCGCAGATTGTTTCCTCGCTGGCGGACAGTTCTTCTGAAATTGCCAGCCCGTCCGATGTCGACCTTGCTGTGCTGAATCAAATCTTGCAGCGCTACCGTCTCGGACGCGCCGAGCCCAGCCTTCAGACCTCCGAAGAAGAAGCGACCGAAGCCCAGTCTGCGTTTCAGGAAAGCAGCGATGCACTGCCAAACCTGCGCAGTTTCGTCACCTTGCATTTTCCTCCTGACGAAGACACTCGGCAAATCGCGCTGGAACTCAGCCGCTTGCCTGAAATAGAGCGCGCCGTGGCGGTGCCTCGCGCCATCCCGCCTCTGTCGCCGCTGAACGAGCCGCTCGTCGGCACAAACGATCAAGTCGCGCTGAATCCGGGCACCGGCATGGAGAACCAGTGGTACATCTTCCGCTGCCGGATCAACCGGGCCTGGGACCAGGCTTCAGGGCAGGGCACAGTGATTGCGGACATTGACTGGGGCTACCGAACCAGTCATCAGGATCTGGTCTCCCGCCTGGACATTGGTCACGCCTACAACGCCTTCGACGGCGGCAGCAACGTCTCCACCGGCGGGTCGATTTCGCATGGCACGGCCGTGATGGGCATAGCCGGCGCGCAAGACAACAACATGGGCATGGCGGGCATCGCCTTTAGCGCCGACCTCTGGCCGGTTCAGGCCGATAGCGGACCGGGGCCGTCGCTGGGCGGCAATGCCTGGGCGCGCGCCATCGACTGGGTGCGCACGACCGATAGCGGCGGCAAGCGCAAGATCATCAATCTCGAAGTTCAAACCGGATCGTTTGGTAACTATGAGATGGTGCCTTCCGTCAATGCGGCAATTCGAACTGCAATCGCCAATGGAGTGATCGTTTGCGTAGCCGCCGGCAATGGAGATCGCGATGCCGGGATTGATGATTCGGGAAACCCGATTCCGCCAACCGGCTCGATTCTGGTGGGGGCGACGGCTTACCATGCCAGCCAGAATCCTCGCGCAGGATTCAGCAATTTCGGCTCGCAGCTGACGGTCAGTGCGCCGGGTGACGCCTCGCACGACCTCACGTGCAGCAGCACGTCGGACAGCGCCTATCGCAACGGATTCGGCGGTACCTCTGGCGCCACGCCGAAGGTAGCCGGCACCGTTGCGCTGATGCTCGAAGTCAACCCCGCGCTGACCCATGACGCGATCCGCACCATTTTGAACACGACTGGCACGGCGGTGGTAACGGCTGCCAACAAGCCAGTGGGAACCTTCCTGAATGCGGAGGCGGCCGTCAGCGCAGCAGCGCGGCCACGTGCATCCGGACCTGTGGTTGCGTGGGAACCGAACCGGCTGGACGCATTCGTCGTCGGCACCGATTCAGCGCTTTATCACAAGTGGTGGAACGGCGCGGCCTGGGGTCCGTCGGTGACCGGCTATGAGGCCATGGGCGGCACGATCGTCAGTGAGCCCGAGGTAGTCGCATGGGGCCCGAACCGGCTGGATGTCTTTGTCGTCGGCACCGATTCAGCGCTTTATCACAAGTGGTGGAACGGCGCGGCCTGGGGTCCGTCGGTAACCGGCTACGAAGCCATGGGCGGCGCAATTCTGGGTCGTCCGAAAGTGGTTTCCTGGGGACCGAACCGGCTCGATGCATTCGTCATCGGCACGAATTCGGCGCTCTATCACAAGTGGTGGAACGGCTCGGCCTGGGGTCCATCCGTCACCGGCTACGAGGCGATGGGCGGTGTCATCCGCTGCTATCCCGAGGTTGTCTGCTGGGGTGCCAACCGCCTCGATGCGTTTGTCGTCGGCACCGATTCAGCGCTCTATCACAAGTGGTGGAACGGCTCGGCATGGGGACCTTCTGTCACGGGTTATGAAGCGATGGGCGGCCGTATTCTGGGCCAGCCCAAGGTCGTTGCCTGGGGGCCGAACCGGCTTGATGCCTTTGTTGTCGGCACGGACTCGGCGCTTTATCACAAGTGGTGGAACGGCTCGGCCTGGGGTCCGTCGGTCACCGGTTATGAAGCCATGGGCGGCACCATCATTGGCAGCCCCGAGGTGGTCGCATGGGGCCCGAACCGCCTGGATGTCTTTGTCATCGGCACCGATTCAGCGCTTTATCACAAGTGGTGGAACGGCGCGGCCTGGGGTCCGTCGGTCACCGGCTACGAAGCCATGGGCGGCCAGATTCTGGGTCGTCCAAAAGTGGTCTCCTGGGGACCGAACCGGCTCGATGCCTTCGTCATCGGCACTGATTCAGCGCTCTATCACAAGTGGTGGAACGGCTCGGCCTGGGGTCCATCCGTCACCGGCTACGAGGCGATGGGCGGTGTCATCCGCGGCAATCCCGAGGTTGTCAGCTGGGGTGCCAACCGCCTGGATGCGTTTGTCGTTGGCACCGATTCAGCGCTTTATCACAAGTGGTGGAACGGCTCGGCCTGGGGTCCGTCGGTCACCGGATACGAGGCGATGGGCGGCACCATCATTGGCATCCCCGAAGTCGTCGCCTGGGGACCGAACCGGCTCGATGTGTTAGTCGTCGGCACGGACTCGGCTCTCT
>JANPFZ010000172.1:0-3345 GCA_031423655.1 Polaromonas sp. | reverse complement strand
CGTGAATAAATCCCGAATATTTTCGGTGCTTCTGTTTACGGCTTTGCTGGCCGGATGCAATTCCGTGGGTGTGGGATTCGGCATTCCCGTCGGTCCGTTTTCAATTGGCGTGGGTGCTGGCACCGGCGGCGTGTCTCTGGGGGTCGGAACCGGCGTCGGACCCCTTGGGGTGGGCGTCGGGGTTAACCAGAACGGGCAGCTTACCGGCGGCGCCGGTGTTGGCGTGAGCACTCCGGTCGGCAACAGCAACGCGCGTGTGGGCGCGGGTATTGGTGCTGGCACTGTGCTCTATGACCCGAAGCGTCAACCCGTGCAGCCTGCAGCGCCGCAGAAAGGTGCGGAAGTGCCCGAGTTCCCGCGCTCACCGACGCTGCGTCATTAACACTAGAACAGCCGCTGACCGGCGAGCAGCTCGTCAGACCACCAGCGGCGCTTGCTGCATCGCTTCGTTCTGCTCTTCCAGCATGTCAACCTGGCCCTTCCAGTAGTCGCTGGAGCCGAACCATGGAAAGTTGATCGGGAAGATCGGGTCGTGCCAGCGCTGCGCCAGCCAGGCGCTGTAGTGAATCAGGCGCAGCGTGCGCAGCGGCTCAATCAGCGCCAGCTCGCGCCGGTCAAATTCGCGGAACTCTTCGTAGCCATCGACCAGCGCGCCCAGCTGCCGCGTGCATTGCACGCGGTCGCCCGACATCAGCATCCACAAGTCCTGCACTGCGGGGCCGCTGCGGGCGTCGTCCAGGTCGACAAAATGCGGGCCTGCGCCGCTCAAGCCTTCGGGCGTCCACAAGATGTTTCCGGGGTGGCAGTCGCCATGCAGGCGCAGCTGCTTCACATCGCCCACGCTCTCGAACACGGCTTGCGCCGTCAGCATCGCCTCGCTAAAAGCCTTGTGCCAGCGTGACTCCATATCCAGTGGCAAGTAGCCGCCTGCCAGCAGTACATCGCGCGATGCATGGCCAAAGGTTTGCAGATTCAAGGCCGGGCGGTGGGTGAATCGGCTGGCGCAGCCGACGGTGTGAATACGCGCCAGAAAGCGGCCTATCCACGCCAGCACGTCGAGGTTGTCGAGTTCGGGCCGCCTGCCGCCGCGGCTGGGGGACACACTGAAACTAAAACCCCCAAAGTGGTTCAGGGTTTTGCCCTCCAGCACCAGGGCACCGACCACCGGTATTTCAGCGGCCATCAGCTCGGCGGCAAAGTCGTGTTCTTCAACGATCTGTGCATCGCTCCAGCGGTCAGGGCGGTAAAACTTGGCCACCACGAGATCACCCGCCCCGTCGCCGCTGCCCACGGCGCTTTCAAGATGGATTTGGTACACCCGGTTTTCGTAGCTCGACAGCGCCATGATGCGGCCATCGCCCAACAGGCCGACGCTGGCCAGCGCGTCCAGCACCACGTCGGGCGTGAGGTGTTCGTAGGCGTGTACGGGCAGGGGGATGTTTTGGGGCATAGCGCATTGTCGTTGTACGAGTTGCGGCCTGCGTCGTGAAAGCGAATCTCTTGGGTCGTGTCGGCCTTCAGCGCAGTGAAATGACTGGTTGTTCGGTATCAAATCGGCCTCTAGCCCAGGTAATACTTGCGAAAACAGCTATTAAAAATATAGCAACTAGAAGTTTGAAGCTCCACCAAAGCGCCGACACGCGCGGTAGACCGTCCGCACATCAGCATCTGTGCTGCCAGACCCCTGGCGTCTGGCTCCCTGCTCACGCAGCCGCTGGGATGTCTTGTGTCATCAAGTCGCCCATAAACAAAACGGCCCGCCAGATCAACACTGGCGGGCCACAGGGTGACAGTTGCCCAGGAGGCGACTGTCTAACGAAGACAAAAAGCTTCGGCGTCAGTTCAAACCAGCGTCAGCGTCACGTCAATGTTTCCGCGCGTCGCGTTTGAATAAGGGCAGACCTTGTGCGTTTTTTCAACCAGAGCATGAGCTGCGGCCTTGTCCATCCCCGGCAGGCTGATTTTCAGTTCAACGGCAAGATTGAAGCCTTCTGGCACAGCGCCTGAGCCAAACGGGCCGATGCCGACAGCGCCTTCAACTTTGGTGTCAGCAGGGATGGCGATTTTTTCCTGGCCACCGACGAACTTCAGCGCGCCCAGAAAACAGGCCGAGTAGCCGGCTGCAAACAGCTGCTCCGGATTCACGCCGCCGCCAGCGCCGCCCATTTCTTTGGGCACCACCAGATTGACGTCCAGCAGGCCGTCGCTGGAGACGGCTTTCCCGTCACGGCCACCGGTAGCGCTGGCGTGGGCGGTGTAAACAATTTTTGCAGGCTTGGTCATGAGATTTCCTTTGAGAATTGCCTCTGGTTTGAGGCGGGTTGAGAAGCGACAAAAAAATGAGTGAGATGAGAAACCGTATTGCCGGCGGTCGCGGTCAATTGCGTTCAGTCGGGCTCAGGCTGCCAAAAGCCGGCCGCGCAAACTTTGCACTTGCTGCGTTATCGCATTCAGTTCGGGAATCGAGCATTGGCTGGCGCTCAATATGCAGCCAGGAATCTTCGCTGCTTTGCCCTTGAGTTTGCGGCCCGCTGCCGTCAGCGTGATGTGAACACGGCGTTCGTCTTCCACGTCGCGCAGTCGGGCGATCAGGCCAGACGACTCCAGCCGCTTGAGCAGCGGCGTGAGCGTGCCCGAATCAAGGAAGAGCCGCTCACCCAGCGCAGAGACCGTCAGGCCATCTTCTTCCCACAGCACAAGCATCGCCAGATACTGCGGATACGTCAGCCCGACTTCGTCGAGCAGTGGCTTGTAAACCCGTGTCATTGCCAGCGAAGTGGAATACAGCGCAAAGCACAACTGGTTGTCCAGCAGCAGCATGGCGTCTGCCTGCCTTGCTATTTTCACATTTCTTGGTTGCATGGCTTTATTGTACTGTGCAATTGTATTGTGTGCAATATAAAATTTAAGTTGTGGCTTTGTTTGGCATGAAAGGTTCCAACCCGTTAAAGCAGGGTGGGAACTGCTGTTGGCAGGCGCGACACTAAACTTGGGGTTGATGCGAAACACCCCCACGCCCACTGCCGCTTCACGGCCGGCGCGTTCTGGCACTGCCCCTGCCCAGCAAACGCGCCAGAAACAAGCCGACCAGGTGATTGAAGAGCTGCGCCCGGGCCAGTCAATCGAGCTGCTCAAAGAGCTGCACATTCTCACGCGTGAAGGCCGCCTGAACCAGGACACACGCCGCAAGCTCAAGCAGGTCTATCACCTGTACCAGTTCATTGAGCCGCTGCTCAATGACGTGTTGATCAACAACCCGGTGCCCACGCTGGCCGACCATGGCGCCGGCAAGTCCTACCTCGGCTTTATTTTGTACGACCTGTTTTACAACGTCGCGCACCAGGG
>JANPFZ010000171.1:0-7822 GCA_031423655.1 Polaromonas sp. | reverse complement strand
GTGGGGGTTAGCACACGGTAGGTGCCGATCACTTCGCGGCTGTCTGCATCGCGCACCAGCAGATGCTCGCAGTAGTCATCGAATAGATCAATGTCGTGGCGGCGTCATTTTGGCGCTGTGGGGCGCGCTGGCCGAATTCATGGGTCGCAACCAGCTCGACATCATGATCGGCTGCGCCAGCATTCCGATGCAACACAGCGGTGCCACCAGCGGCCAGGCCGCAGCCAGCATTTGGCGCCAGGTGCGGCAAAGCCACCTGGCGGCAATCGAATACCGCGTCACACCGCGCCTCGCGCTGCCGGTTGACAGGCTTGATGATTCGCTCGACGTAGAGCCGCCCGCGCTGATCAAGGGCTACCTGCGCCTGGGCGCCAAGGTGCTCGGCCCGCCGGCCTGGGATCCTGATTTCAATTCGGCTGATCTGCCGATGATGATGAGGGTGGCCGATCTGCCGGCGCGCTTCTTGAAGCACTTCGCTGGCAGCCAGGGTGCCGCGCAGCGGAACAGCGGCCACACCGGAAAGTCGTGATGCGAAGCCTGTTCAATTCGCTGGAGTCGGGCGCCGCACTGGCGCCTGACCTGAGCCGTGCCTTTGGCTCAATGGGCGCACAGCGTTCAAATCATGCGCATGATGAAAGCGACATCGATGACGAGGCGGTGGTCAAGCGTTACCGCACAATTTTTATCTCGGACCTGCACCTGGGCACGCCGGGCTGCCAGGCCCGGGCGCTGCTTGACTTTTTAAGGGCGCATCCGAGCGACAACCTGTACCTGGTCGGCGACATCGTCGACGGCTGGCAGCTGCGCCGCAAATGGTACTGGCCGCAGTCGCACAACGACGTGGTGCAAAAGCTGCTGCGCCGTGCCCGCAAAGGTTGCCGTATTGTGTATGTGCCGGGCAATCACGATGAGTTTGCGCGCGGGTTTCTGGGCCATCAATTCGGCGGCATTGAAGTGGTGGAGGAAGCGGTTCATGTCACGGCTGACGGACGGCGGCTGTGGGTCATTCACGGCGATTACTTTGATGCGGTGGTGCAGTGCGCCAGATGGCTTGCTTACGTCGGCGACAACCTGTATGAGTTCACGCTCCGGTTGAACCGGCACCTCAATAGCCTGCGCGCCCGCATGGGCTTGCCGTACTGGTCTTTGTCGGCTTACCTGAAGCAGAAAGTTAAAAGCGCTCTCAATTACGTCACCGACTTCGAGGTGGCCGTGGCCAACGAAGCGCGGCGCAAGGGCCATCACGGCGTGGTCTGCGGACATATTCACCGGGCCGAAATGCGTGACATTGCTGGCGTGCTGTACTGCAACGATGGTGACTGGGTGGAAAGCCGCACGGCACTGGTTGAGAACTTTGACGGCTCGCTAGAACTGTTGCATTGGGCGCCTGCACATGAAAAACGCGCTGGCGACCCGGTTCGAACTATGGGTATCAGTGAGAGCGCTTTGTTCAAGCAAGGGCCGCGGAGCTGGCTTTGCCAGGCCGCAGGCGCAGCGGCCCCCTCGTGGGCAGAGCGCTTGCGCGTTGTGAGCAACCGTGGGGGCAATGTGACACCATGAAACTGGCACTGATTACCGACGCCTGGAAGCCGCAGGTCAACGGTGTCGTGACGACACTGGTGGAACTGGTGCGCGAATTGGAGGCCGCAGGCCATGTGGTCGAGGTGATTCATCCCGGGCTGTTCAAGACGCGTCCGTGTCCGGGTTACGCCGGCATTGATTTGGCGATTCGTCCGGCGCGCCACCTGGCTAAAAAAATGGACGCGTTTCAGGCCGACATGATCCACGTTGCGACCGAAGGGCCACTGGGCTGGGCGGCGCGCAGCTACTGTATGAAAAACAGGCTTCGGTTTACTACCGCTTTTCATACAAAATTTCCTGAAATCCTGAATGCGGCGCTGAAGATTCCGCTGTCGTGGGGCTACGCGCTGTTCCGCTATTTTCACAAGGCATCGGCCGGCGTGATGGTTCCCACAAACGGCGTTTTGCGAATGCTGGAGCAGCGGGGTTTTCGTAACCTGCGCAGCTGGACGCACGGGGTGGACACGGAGTTGTTTTCGTTTCAGCCACAAGCCCGGCTGTATCCGCCGATGGGAACACTGGTGCGTCCGGTGTCGCTGTTTGTGGGGCGCGTGTCGTACGAGAAAAACATCGAAGCCTTTTTGAAACTCGACATACCAGGCACCAAAGTGGTTTGCGGCGTCGGGCCGCTGGAATCTGCGCTCAAGGAGCGCTACCCGCAGATTCGCTGGATGGGCGTGTTGCCGCGCACCGAGCTGGCCCGCGTCTACGCCGCCGCCGACGTCTTCGTTTTTCCGAGCCGGTCCGAGACTTTTGGCCTGGTGATGCTGGAGTCGATGGCGAGCGGCACGCCAGTGGCGGCTTATCCGGTCGATGGCCCGCTCGAAGTGCTCGGCAAGCCTGACGGCAGCTGTCACGGCGGTGTCATGAACACGGATCTGCGCGCTGCCTGCTACAGCGCGCTGGCGTTGCCGCGTCATGAGGCACGCCTGCGCGCCCTTGACTTCAGCTGGACACATGCGGCGCAGATGTTTGAAGGCTATCTGGTGCAAGCCGGGCCAGCCGACCATGCCACGGGCGCCAACACGGGTTGTTTATCGGTTCAGGGCACTGTCACGCCTTTGTCATAAACTGACTCGACACTCTCGGCTAATTCTGCCCGGCCGTGTACAGGGTGGTTATCCCCGTTCACTTTAATTACAAAGCATGGGACCTCGATGCCCCAACTGTCTTCTTCATCGTCCAGCCCATCATCTGATCCGCTATTGCCTGCTACCCGCAAGGCGTTCGAGTTTCTTGACCGCGACCACAGCATTCTTGCGTTTAATGAGCGGGTGCTGGACTGGGCCAGGCGCGCCGATGTGCCGCTGCTCGAACGTCTGAGGTATTTGTGCAGCGTCTCGTCCAACCTGGACGAGTTCTTTGAGGTGAGGGCGGCGCCCCACCTGACGGCAGCGCAGGCTGGTGACCAGAGAGGGCCTTACACGGCGCAAAGTTTTTCGGATCTTTCTGCCCTGGCGCACGACATGGTGACGCGTCAATACACCTTGTACAACGACGAATTGTTGCCCGAGTTTGGGCGCCAGGGAATCCGCGTGTTGTCGCATGGTGAGCGCAACCCGGAGCAGCGGCGCTGGGTAAAAAACTACTTCGAAGCTCAGGTTCGTCCGCTACTGGTGCCGGTCGGGCTTGACCCGTCGCATCCGTTTCCGCAGGTGGCTAATAAGTCGCTCAATTTCATCGTGCGGCTGGGTGGGCTGGATGCCTTCGGCCGCGCCAACGAAATTGCGATTGTCAAGGTGCCACGGGTGCTGCCAAGGTTCATTGCCATGCCAGGTCGGCTGAGTCAAAAGGAGCTGCTGTTTGTGTCGCTGTCGAGCGTGATCCGGGCGCATTTGCACGAGCTGTTTCCGGGCCGCGAGGTCGGCCAGTTCTCGCAGTTTCGGGTGACGCGTCATTCAGACCTTGCGGTGGATGACGACGATGTCAAAAACCTCCGCACCGCCTTGCGCCAAGGGCTGGAGCAGCGCCACTACGGGCAGGCGGTTCGCGTGGAAGTGTCTGCCGGTTGCTCCGCTTATCTGTCCAGTTTTTTACTGACACAGTTCAATCTGCCTGAGCTGGCGTTGTACCGGGTACACGGGCCGGTGAATCTGGTGCGTCTGACGCAATTAGTCGACCTGATTGACAGGCCGGAGTTGCTGTTTCCGCGCTACACGCCGTGCTATCCACTGCAGTTGCAGGCGGGGCAGTCATTTTTTGAGCGATTGAAAGTCGGTGATGTTTCCATTCATCAGCCTTTTGAAAGCTTTGACGGCGTGCTGGATTTTTTGCGCGAGGCAGTTAACGATCCCGACGTGCTGGCCATCAAGCAGACCATCTACCGCACCGGCGCCGACTCGGAATTGATGGGTTTGCTGCGGGAAGCGGTCAGGCGCGGCAAGGAAGTCACGGTCGTCGTGGAGCTGAAAGCGCGCTTCGATGAAGAAGCCAACATCAACTGGGCCGAAATGCTGGAGTCGGTGGGGGCGCAGGTGGTCTACGGCGTCGTGGGGCTAAAAACTCACGCGAAAATGCTGCTGGTGACGCGCCGCGAAGGCAAGGTTTTACGCCGCTACGGCCACCTGTCGACCGGCAACTACAACCCGCGAACTGCACGGCTTTACACCGACATTAGCTACCTCACCGCAGAGCCGCAGCTGACCGCCGACATGGACCAGGTGTTTGTACACATGGCAAGTCAGAGCCGGTTGCCGAAGTTGAATCATGTCTGGCTGGCACCGTTTCATCTGCAGCGCAAGTTGATCGAAACCATTGATGCCTTGGGTGAGGCCGCTCTGGCCGGAAAAGACACGCGCATCGTGGCCAAAATGAATGCGCTGACGGACGAAGCGCTGATTCTTTCGTTGGCGAGGGCTGGGCAGCGTGGGGTGAAGATTGACCTGATCGTGCGCGGTGCCTGCATGCTGCCGGCGCAGGTGTCCGGTGTGACGGACAACATCCGGGTCCGCTCGGTGATCGGTCGTTTTCTGGAGCATTCTCGCGTGTTTTACTTTCGCTGTGCTGGCGATGAAACTTTGCTGTTGTCCAGTGCTGACTGGATGAATCGCAACATGCTAAGGCGGATCGAACTTGCCTGGCCAGTGACCGACCCGGTGATTCGCCAGCGCATCATCGACGAATGTCTGGTGGCGTACCTTCATGATGGCTGTGACGCGTGGGACCTGCAGGCTGACGGCAGCTACAGCCGCGTCGGAGCCTCGGAAAAAACGCGCAGGCCTGGTGCGCAGGCTGCTTTGATGGCACGTTACTCGGTGCCGGTACGGGAAAAATGAGCGATGGACCTGATCTTGTGGCGTCACGCGGAAGCAGAAGACTGGCCGGAAGGCGATGGTCAGGCGGGCTCCGACATGGACCGCTCGCTGACGGCGCGCGGTGAAAAGCAGGCCGCCCGCATGGCGGCGTGGTTAGACCGCCAGTTGCCCGAAGGCGCGCGCATTGTGGTCAGCCCCGCCCGCCGTTGTGAGCAGACGGCGCTGGCGCTGGGCCGCAAATTCAGGCTGCGACCAGAAATAGCGCCTGGTGCCAGCCCGGCCACGTTGCTTGAACTGGTGCAGTGGCCGCTTGCCAAGTCGCCAGTGCTGGTGATTGGCCATCAGCCGACGCTGGGTCAGACCATTGCCCAGTTGCTGGGCCTGCAGGAAAGCGACTGTCCGGTTAGAAAGGGCGCAGTATGGTGGCTTCGGAACCGTGACCGCGATGGACACAGCCAGACCGTCGTGGTCACGGTGCAATCGCCAGAAGTTCTTTAGCGTCGACAGCCCATGCGTGCGTGCTGGTCGGGAAGTTCTGACTCTAAAGCGCAGGGCGGCCTGTCTTGATCGTCGGCACTTGATTGAGGGCAGTCAGAAAGGCCGCATTTGACAACGCGGCAAGGGCTTTGATTCCAGCGCGAATCAGCTCGCTCTTTTTTACCGGACGGGCAAGTTGGGCTGCGCGCTGTTTGAGTTCTTCCAGCACGGCGAACTCTGTTTTTGGAATCGTGAAACTGTCGCGCACGAGCTTCGGTTTTTTTGCTTTGACTGACTTCTCAGCCGGCTTGGGGATGGCAGGCGCTTTAGACAAGGGGCGCTTGGCCGCAGTCTTTTTGGTAGGCGATTTGATCGGGGTGGGTTTTTTTGCTGGCGCCTTGCCGGGGGAAGCCTCAGCTGATTTTGATTTCGTCTGGACAGCTTCTGGCGCGCTTGCCTTCAACGTCCGTTTGGCTTGGGTCGGGATTGCAGTTGCTGTGGATAATTTTTTCATGCTTGCCACGAAAGATTCCTTTATGTGAGTGGTTAAAATAACCGTATATATAGTTTATATCGTTTACAAAAACCGGTCAAATTCGCCGCCTCACAGGCCGGAAAGAACAAGCGTCCACGAGGTTTTTTGCCATGCCAGCACTTCTTCATGAAGCAGCCAGGCGGACTGGGGGAAGCGCTTAGCCCAGCCCTGCGGGCAGTTCAGCACAAACAGGCGACCGGGCTCAGCGCCGGCTTCCAGCGCCATGCCGACAAGGTCCGGATCGCGGCGGGCATGGCACAAAATTACGGCCAACCGCAGGCAGAGCAATTGCTGCACAAACACCCGATCCTCAAAATCGACATCGAGCTTGCGCAGCTTGCCGCGATGGCCCAGCACCAGCAGGCTCAGGCGGTGCAACTCGGGGTTGGCAAAGCCCGGCGCATCGATGTTGTCGAGTATGTAGGCGCCGTGCTTGTGATAGTCGCTGTGCGAAATCTGGCTGCCAATTTCATGGAGTTGGGCGGCCCAGTTGAGCTTTCGCCTAAAGCGTTCGGACTCTGCGTCCGGCAGTCCGGAACCGGCCATCAGGAAAAGGTGTCGTGACACCCGGCTGACGCGCCCGGCCTGCACCGCGTCGGCATCGAATTTTTTTGTAATCCGCTGGACGGTGGTGGAACGCAGGTCAGTCAGGTCCTGCTCTCGATCAAGCAGGTCGTACAGCACACCGTGCCGCAGCGCGCCTTGGGCGGCCTGCATCTCGGTGATATCAAGAAGCTCAAACACGGCCATCAGCACGCTGACACCACCGCCAATCACGGCTCGTCGGTCATCCTTCATGCCGTCGAGTTTGAGTCGCTCGGCGCTCTGTGCCTTGACCAGTCGCTCAAGCAGCCACTCCAGCCCCGTACGCGTCACCTGCCCTTGGGGCCAGCCGGCTGCATACAAAACGTCGCTGACGGCGCCAATCGTGCCTGACGATCCATAGGCCACGTCCCAGGCAGAAGAGCGGTAGGCGTTGACGGCTTCGTCAAGCACGGCCTTGGCTGCAATTTGGGCTGTCTCAAAAGCGCGCGCGCTGAACTGCCCGTCGGGGAAGTACTTCATCGACCAGGCGACGCTGCCAACGCGGTAAGACTCCATGGTCAGCGGGTCAAGTGCTGTTCCCAGGATCATCTCGGTTGATCGCCCGCCAATATCCACCACCAGCCGTCGTTCGGGTGATTGGGGCAACAGGTGCGTTACACCCTGATAGATCAGGCGAGCTTCCTCACGTCCGGAAATGACGTCAATGGGAAAACCCAGAATTTTGTGGGCACGCCCGAGAAATTCGTCCCGGTTTCGCGCTTCTCTCAGGGTTTGTGTAGCCACCGCGCGGACTTGCGCTTTTTTGAACCCCGCCAGCCGTTCCCCGAAGCGGGCCAGGCAGTCCCAACCGCGTTGCATCGCATCAAGGGTCAGGTTCCGGTCGGCGTCAAGGCCGTTTCCTTGTCTGACAGTTTCTTTGTGATACTCGGTCCGCTGAATGCGGCCATGGTCAAGGCGACCAATTTCCAGGCGGAAGCTGTTCGACCCCAGATCGACAGCAGCCAGTAGCGTTCCGTTTTGCATGACCTAGTGTAATTTCCCACGCCGGCATAGCAGCGGGGAGGGGGCATTTCTTCTGCCTCAACCGATCAGTCGGCCATCCGTTGTCAACATGCTTTGTGTGACGTAATGGCTGCTTCTTCGCTGGGAGTTGAAGCTCACACGGAAGCCGCCGATGTCATGGGTGGCGCGTTGCTGAAACGCGCTCAGCACAGTCTGGCGTGTTATGGCTCCCTGAATGCCATCGAGAACCTCGTAGGTGTAGCGGGCTGCTATAAACCCCGCCAGGCTGAGCGCAGTGGGCGGTTCGTCGAAAAGTCGCGCCAGTGTCTCGCGATAGCTTCTGACTACCGGCAGGCTGCTGTTTACGACGGGCACCGGTTGCGTTGCGATCACCGCAGAGTTTCGGGCTTTCCCCATTTGAAGCATG
>JANPFZ010000170.1:0-2711 GCA_031423655.1 Polaromonas sp. | reverse complement strand
ACAAGCTGCGTTTGATGTGCCGGCTGGTCAAGGGCGCCTACTGGGATTCGGAGATCAAGCGCGCCCAGGAAATGGGGCTGCCGCATTACCCGGTGTTCACGCACAAGCACCACACCGACGTGGCCTATCTGGCCTGCGCGCAGGCGCTGCTGGCGGCGCCCGACGCGGTGTATCCGCAGTTTGCCGGGCATAACGCGGGGACGATTGCCGCCATCATCCAGATGGCTTCGAATGTCACCCCCGCGGGGAGCTTTGGGTCCGTCTCCGTACCAGCCGGGGCCGCGGAACCGGCTTCGCCGGGCCGCAGGCGCAGCGCCCCCTCGGGGGGCAGCGAACCACACGAAGTGGGGAGCGTGGGGGCCACATCTAAATTTGAACTACAGCGCCTGCACGGCATGGGCGAAGGCGTGTTCCGCGAGGTGCTGAAAAATCCGGCGATCAGCTGCCGCGTCTACGCCCCCGTAGGCGCGCACCGCGACCTGCTGGCTTACCTGGTGCGGCGCCTGCTTGAAAACGGCGCCAATTCATCCTTCGTACACCAGCTCGCCGATGAATCCATCGGCATGGATGTGCTCCTGACCTCGCCGCTGTGGTTTGAAAGCCAAGCCGCTTTTCCGCTGCCGCCCGTGCTCTACGGCCCGTCGCGGCCCAACAGCCTGGGCCTCGACCTGACGGTGCAGAGCATGTGTGCGCCGCTGCTGGAAGCGTTCAAGACGGTGCAAGTGCCCGATGTCCGCGAGTTCTATCCAAATTTAGCCTCAAGCCGTCTCAATACGGGCATAAGCAGCTATCAAAAATGGAGCAAAATAGCCGTCGCCGAACGCGCCGCCGTGCTGCGTAAAGCCGCCGATGCGCTGGAGCAGCAAACGCCGCGTTTCTGCGCGCTGCTGGTGAAAGAAGCCTTCAAGACCTGGGGCGATGCGGTGTCGGAAGTGCGCGAGGCGGTGGATTTTTTGCGCTATTACGCGAACGAGGCCGAACGTGTGATGACCCCCATCGCGCTACCGGGCCCGACGGGCGAAACCAACGAGTTGCGCCTGACCGGGCGCGGCGTCTGGGTCTGCATCAGCCCGTGGAATTTCCCGCTGGCGATTTTCATGGGCCAGGTCGCGGCCGCACTCGCCACCGGCAATGCCGTGGTCGCCAAGCCGGCCGAACAAACGCCGGGCGTGGCGTGGGAAGCGGTCAGGCTGCTGCATGCGGCCGGCGTGCCTGAAGGCGCGCTGCAACTGGCGCACGGACCGGGCGAAACGGTGGGCGCGGCGCTGGTCGCCGCGCCTGGCGTGGCCGGCGTGGTGTTCACCGGCTCGACCCAGGTGGCCAAAATCATCAACCGCGCATTGGCCGCCAAAGACGGCCCCATCACGCCGCTGATTGCCGAGACCGGCGGCATCAACGCCATGCTGGTTGACAGCAGCGCGCTGCCCGAGCAGGTCGCCGACGCGGTGGTGCAGAGCGCTTTCAGAAGCGCAGGCCAGCGCTGCTCGGCGCTGCGTCTGCTGTGCATCCACGAAGGCATTGCCGACGCGGTGATAGCGATGATCCAGGGTGCGGCGCAGGAACTGTCGGTGGGCGACCCCAGCGAGCTTGCAACCGATGTCGGGCCGGTGATTGACAAAGAAGCCTTTGACAACATCGCGG
Source organism: Polaromonas sp. (assembly GCA_031423655.1). GTDB lineage: Bacteria > Pseudomonadota > Gammaproteobacteria > Burkholderiales > Burkholderiaceae_C > Polaromonas. The sequence continues at coordinate 1,070 of JANPFZ010000170.1, read as the reverse complement.
GGCATGTCAAACGTCTCAATGCATCATCAAAAGTGCTTCTGGCCCAGGTAATACCTTCGCAAGCAGCTCCTGATTTAATAGCAAATTTGATTCGTCCCGCAGCCTTTGAAGTCGCCAGCCTGGCGGAAGTGACAGACGAAATCTTCGGCCCGGTGCTGCAGATCGTGCGCTGGGGCAGCGGCGCGCTCGCCACGCCCGAAGACGTCATCGCACAGATCAACGCCCTCGGTTATGGGCTGACTTTAGGTATCCAAACCCGCATCGACTCCCGTGCGCAGGCGCTGGCTGCCGCCGCGCATGTCGGCAACATCTATATCAACCGCAACATGATAGGCGCCGTCGTCGGCGTGCAGCCTTTCGGTGGCGAAGGCCTGAGTGGCACGGGTCCCAAAGCGGGTGGGCCGCATTATTTGTATCGGTTTTGTAGTGAGCAAACCGTGACCGTGAACACTACGGCGGCGGGGGGTAATGTGCAGCTGATGACCTAGCTGATTCCTTCAACCCCCGGGCGCGTCTGCTACCCGGGGGATAGCCGCGCTACTCCTCCATGAATTGTTGAAACAGCGGCGAGCTGAGGTAGCGTTCGCCGTAGGATGGAATGATGACAATGATCATCTTGCCCGCGTTGTCGGGGCGACGGGCCAGTGCCAGCGCGGCCCACACCGCCGCGCCCGACGAAATGCCCACCAGCAAGCCTTCTTGCCGCGCCATCTGGCGGGCGGTGTCCAGGGCGTCTTCGTTGCGCACGCGGATGATCTCGTCGCACAAACTGGTGTCCAGCACCTCCGGCACAAAACCGGCTCCTAGCCCCTGGATCATGTGCGGCCCCTTGGGGCTTCCCGACAGCACGGCCGAGGCATCTGGCTCGACCGCCACGCAGCGGAACGCGGGCTTGAGCGCCTTGAGCGCCGAACCCACACCGGTCAGCGTGCCACCGGTTCCCACGCCTGACACCAGGATGTCGGCCCGGCCATCGGTATCGCGCCAGATTTCAAGGGCGGTGGCCTGGCGATGCGCCTGCGGATTGGCCGGATTCTTGAACTGTTGCGGCATGAAGTAGCGCGCGGGAT
>JANPFZ010000169.1:0-5680 GCA_031423655.1 Polaromonas sp. | reverse complement strand
CCGACGAGTGCCAGGGTTTGCGCATGCAGCATGCGCGTGTCGAGCACGAAGATGCTGGATGCGATGCCGGTCTCTGCAATCAAATGCGTGACGACCATGTCTTCGGCACCCAGACTGGAAGCCTGGGTCACCGGCGAGTATTGCGCGGCGGAAGATTGAAGCAGCGCTTTGCTGGCTTCGAGCTTTTGCGCGAAGCTGGCAGACGGTTTGGCGTAGAGCGAAATGGCGTTCATCAGATGTGCCTTGGGGTTTCAGGCGGCCGCGACGAAATGCGGCGTCGTGTCCACCGCATCGCCCTGGTAGGTGCCAACCACCCGGCCGGGATAGTTTTCAAGCGCGCGTTTGGCCAGCGCGACATCCTGATCGGCACGCAACACGGCGCTGGTGAAGCCGCTGCGGTCCATCTGCGCCAGCTGGTCCACCAGCACGTCGCCGGTGGCGCGAATCTCGCCTTTGAAGCCGAGCCGGCGGCTCAGCAAAAAGGCCTGGCTGAAGGCGCGGCCATCGGTGAACTTCGGAAAATTCAGGTCGATGCGTTCAATTCCAGCCAATGACAGCTCACGGGGGTCGGCGTCATTCGCCAACACCGCAGTTTTCAAGTCTTTTGGCCCTTCAGCCCAGGTAACGTGTGCGCGAGAAGCTATCAATTTCATAGTAATCAGTCTTTCAGGCGGCTTGCTCTTCAGCGCCGGCCAATGCCGCCCGGCTGCTCGTTGCGGCCAAGCGCGCGCCGTTGGCCGCGGCCTTGAACGGCTCCGCGCCGATGCGGCGCAAGGTCGAAATAAACGTTTCCTGCTTGCCGTGCTGGCCGTGCTGGTTAAGGCGCTCGGCGCGGTAAGTACCCAGCACGGCTTCGATAACCCCAGGTACTTCGGCCGCGGAAAAAGAGGGCCCGACGACTTTGCCGGTGGCGGGTGCGCCCGAGAGCGTGGAGCCGTCCGAGCCGCCAAGGGTGATCTGGTACCACTCCTTGCCGTCTTTGTCGACACCCAGAATGCCGATGTGGCCGCTGTGATGATGGCCGCAGGAATTGATGCAGCCGCTGATGTGCAGATCGATCTCGCCCAGGTCGTGCAGCTCGTCCAGATCCTGATAGCGCTGCGTGATGGCTTCGGCCAGCGGCAGTGAACGGGCGTTGGCCAGCGAGCAAAAGTCGCCACCGGGGCAGGCAATCATGTCGGTCAGCAAGCGGATGTTGGAGCGGGCAAAGCCAGCTTCGCGCGCAGCGGTAAACAGCGCCGGCAAATCGTCGGAATGGACCCACGGCAGCACCAGGTTCTGGTCGTGCGTGACGCGGACTTCTCCGGCGCTGAATTGGTCGGCCAGTTGGGCGGCTGTATCAAGTTGGTCAGCCGTCGCATCACCGGGCGCCTGGCCCAGGCGTTTGAAAGACAGCGTGACGCAGCGCAAGCCCGGGTTTTTGTGCGACGCCACGTTTTGCTGCAACCAGCGTGCGTATTCTTCGCCCACCTGTGACGCCACTTTTTCAGATCTGGCTTTTCGCGTCAGGGAAGGCGCGACAAACGAGGCTGACACCCGGTCCAGCTCGGCCTGTGTGATGGTGTGCGGCGCGCCATCGATTTCGACGATGTCTTGGTATTCAGCTTCCACCTGGGCAATGAACTGCTGGCCTTCGGCTTTCACCAGAATCTTGATGCGCGCCTTGTAGATGTTGTCGCGGCGACCGAAGCGGTTGTAGGCGCGCACGATGGCCTCGAGGTAATTGAGGATCTGCATCGCTGGTAAAAATTCGCGAATCGTGATGCCGATGATCGGCGTGCGGCCCATGCCACCACCGACCAGCACCTTGAAGCCCAGCTCACCGGCTGCGTTTTTGACCATGTGCAGGCCGACGTCATGCCAAGCCGTGGCGGCGCGGTCTTCGCTGGCGCCGGTGATTGCGATCTTGAACTTGCGCGGCAGGAAAGCGAACTCGGGGTGCAGCGTGCTCCATTGCCGCATGATTTCGGCAAACGGGCGTGGGTCGGCCAGCTCGTCTGCGGCAATGCCGGCGCGTTCGTCACTGGTGATGTTGCGGATGCAGTTGCCGCTGGTCTGAATGCCGTGCATGTTCACGCTGGCCAGCAGGTCCATCACGTCGGCGGACTTGTCGAGCGGAATCCAGTTGTATTGCACGTTCTGGCGTGTGGTGAAGTGCGCATAGCCTTTGGTCAGGTGGCTGTGCACTGGCGGGCCGTTCGGAACCGGAACGGCGCCGAGTTTGTCTTGCGCGGCCTGTGCGCCTTGAATCAGCGCTGCATCAGGCTGGTCATAGTCGCGGGCGATGGTGGCCAGCACGCGCAACTGCGCGCTGGAAAGCTCGCCGTAGGGCACCGCCACGCGCAGCATGGGTGCATAGCGCTGCACATACCAGCCGTTTTGCAGGCGCAGCGGGCGAAATTCGTCTTCGGGCAACTGCCCGGTCTGCCAGCGTGTGAGCTGGTCACGGTACTGGTCAGCTCTGGCCTTGACGAACTGGCGGTCGAATTCTGTGTATTGGTACATGGGTCGAAGATGAGTCGAAAATAGTTCGAAGAGGGGGCGTTCCTGAATGCGAAAGAGAACGACTATATCGAAATGAGCTTGGCGCCGGCGTAGGCCAGCAACACGGAAAGCAGCGAGCGGATCACACGCTCTGGCGTTTTGTGCATCAGATGCGTGCCCAGCCAGATGCCGGGCAGCGAGCCGGCCAGCAGCCACGCCAGCAGCGACCAGTCAACCGAGCCTATTGACGCATGGCCGAGGCCGGCGACCAAGGTCAGCGGCACTGCGTGGGCAATGTCGGCGGCGACGATGCGTGACAGCGGAAGCATGGGGTAGAGCAGCATCAGCACAATCACACCGATGGCACCGGCACCGACCGAGGTGATGGTAACCAGTGTGCCGACCACGGCGCCAAAAACCACCGGTAGCGCCCAGTGGCGCGGCCGCGTGGCCTCAGCCAGCTTTTGCGGTGCGACAGCGGTCGGTGCGGCCCTGCCGCGCAAGACCTTGTAAAACGTGGCTGCCGCCGTCAGCAACAAAGCCACGCCGAGCGTGGTGGTCATCAGCGTTTGCGTGGCCGCATTTGCCGGCCCCAGCCGCTGCAGCATATAAAGCGTGGCCAGCGCAGCCGGAACACTGCCCGCCGCCATCTGCACAACAATGCGCCAGTCGATGGCGCGTTGGCGCGCCAGGCGCACCGTTCCGCCCATTTTGGTGAAGGCGGCGAAAAGCAGGTCGGTGCCAATGGCCAGATGCGGCTTGATGCCGAAAACGAAAATCAGCAGCGGCGTCATCAGCGAGCCGCCGCCAACGCCCGTCAGACCGACCACCAGACCCACCACAAATCCAGCGAAAACGAAGGCAAGATCATGCATAGCCAGCGAATGTAGCGTTTGGCCTTCACACGGCAAACGATTCTTTTGTTCTGGCGTTATGCAAATAAGCTTATTCCTGTTCAGCCCGTCAAGGGTCGGCGGCTGTCGGCATGCAGGTCGCCTTAAGCGTTGTGGGCACTGGTACAGTCCCTGCTTTTAATGGCCGATCGGACCGAAGTGCCTCGACTGCCCGCCGCCAACTAGTTACTTCTGGAGAAAGCCTTGAAACTTTTAAAATCTGCCCTCGCGCACGGTTTGCTGCTGGTGATTCTGGCTGGTGCGGGTAGTTCCTCACCGGCGCAGGCGCCGTCCAGGGCGCCGATCAAGATTGGCGAGATCAACAGCTACTCCAATATTCCGCAATTCACCTTGCCCTACCGGCAAGGCTGGCAGCTGGCTGTCGAAGAGGTCAATCTGGCCGGTGGCTTGCTGGGTCGCAAGGTTGAGGTGATTGCGCGCGACGATGGCGGCAAGCCTGAAGAAGCGCTGCGTCACGCGATTGAACTCACGTCGCGAGAAAATGTTGATGTGCTGGCTGGCGGATTTTTGTCCAATGTCGGGCTGGCGCTGGCCGACCACGCGCAGAAAAATAAACGGGTTTTTATCGCCAGTGAGCCGCTGAGTGATGCCATCGTCTGGGAAAAAGGCAACCGTTACACCTTCCGCCTGCGCCCGAGCACTTATATGCAAGCGGCCATGCTGGTGGAAGAAGCGGCCAAACTGCCGGCCAAACGCTGGGCCGTGATTGCGCCCAACTACGAATACGGTCAGAGCGCTGTTGCCAGCTTCAAAGAGCTGCTGAAGGCAAAGCGGCCCGATGTCGAATTCGTCAGTGAACAGTGGCCTGCGCTGGGCAAACTTGAGGCTGGCACCACGCTGCAGGCCACGATGCAGACCAAACCTGACGCCATCTTCAATGTCACCTTCGGCGCCGACCTCGCCAAACTGGTGCGCGAAGGGAACCAGCGCGGGATTTTTCCGAAAACACCGGTGGTCTCGCTGCTTTCGGGCGAGCCCGAATACCTGGACGTGTTGAAAGATGAAGCACCACGGCTTGTTGCGGGTGGTGGATGGATCGTCACCGGCTACCCTTGGGACCAGATCGATTCACGCGAGCACGCCAGCTTTGCCGCCAACTACTATCGCCGGTTTAACGAATACCCGAAGGTCGGCTCGGTCGTCGGCTACGCCACCATGCAGGCAATTTTTGCTGCCATCAAAAAAGCCAACTCGACGGACAACGAAAAACTGGTGAGCGCGCTGCGCGGACTGAAGTTCTCGACCCCGTTCGGCCCGGCCGAATTTCGCGCCATCGATCATCAGTCAACCATGGGCGCCTACGTGGGCTGGCTGGACCTGCGCGGCAACAAGGGCACGATGGTGCAATGGCGCTATGCCGACGGCAAGGCTTACTTGCCGTCTGACGCCTACGTGAAGGCGCGGCGACCGCCTGATGCGATGAAGTGACTTATTCGGCACAGCGCGGACAAATCTGCACAGCGTTCGCGTTCCGAGGTAATTGTCGGCGGATTTTTGGGTAATTTTGGGGTTTCAGGCTTCACCAAAGCCGAGATCCCCCGCATAATCTGGTGTATGGATTCTGAGCGTGACGATTCTGTCAACCCCATTTTTGTAAGCGTCTGCTTTTTTTGTACATCCGGGCGCAAGGTCAGACAGGCGCCCGCATGAACCATAACTTCGTCCCTGGCGCCGCCCTTGGTGGCCCGGTAAAAGGCGTCATGACTGCCGCCCCGGCTGGTCATGCAACCGCGCGTAACGCACACCAGCGCGGCGACATTGACCTCGATCTTCTTTCGACGCCTAACCCCTTGAACGGTGACAGCTACGACTTTGATGTTGAAGGCGATACGCAGCCTTCTGTGCTGCAGTGGCTGGAACCGGAGCCAGAGCAAATGCAGGCGCTGGTCATTGACCCGGACCGGGAATCGCGGTTTTACCTGCGCGCCAAGCTGTCGATGGCGGGTCTGTTTTTGGCCGACGAGGCCGCAAACGGGGCTGAAGCACTTTATTTGCTCAAAACCCGCCGCTACCGGGTCGTCATTCTTGACCTTGACCTGCCCGACATGAACGGGTGGTTGCTGGCGGCAAAAGTTCGTATTGGGGGAAAAACTGCCCCGGAATCGCTGGTTCTAACACGTCGCAAGTTGTCATGGCTGGACGAGCTTCGCGCCCGCCGCACCGGCGCCAACCATTGCTTGCGCAAGCCACTGCATCCGGTCGAGCTGGCGCAGGTGCTGCAGCAGGTCGGCTAAAACCTTTCTGACGCATCTTTTGAGTCGCTATTAATTTAGTAGCTGCTT
>JANPFZ010000168.1:0-3095 GCA_031423655.1 Polaromonas sp. | reverse complement strand
TGTCCGCGCCAGAAGAGCTTGTCACATTGATCTGTGAGAATCTTTTCAAAAAATGGTGTTTGACTCACCCTGGCAGGTGTTTTCAAGCGAAGTGACCCAAGCGCAAATTGTTGCGCCGGTTGAGTAAGTGAGGGCTTGTGTGGCTCTCAAGGTGTCGCCCTCAAAAGCGATGCCAACTGAAGCAAAGAGGTGAAAAAATGCCACGTCGTCGCGAAGTCCCTAAACGTGAAATTCTCCCGGATCCGAAATTTGGTGATGTCGATCTCGCCAAATTCATGAACGTCATCATGCAAGGCGGCAAAAAAGCCGTCGCAGAGCGCATCATTTACGGCGCCCTGGAGCAAATTGAGAAAAAGAACCCCGGCAAAGACCCGCTTGAGGCTTTCCACATGGCCATTGGCAACATCAAGCCGATGGTTGAGGTGAAGTCCCGCCGCGTTGGCGGTGCGAACTACCAGGTGCCGGTTGAAGTGCGTCCTGTCCGCCGTATGGCGTTGGCCATGCGCTGGTTGAAGGAAGCCGCTAAAAAACGCGGTGAAAAGTCGATGTCGTTGCGCTTGGCCAACGAGTTGATGGAGGCCACCGAAGGCCGTGGCGGTGCCATGAAAAAGCGTGACGAAGTTCACCGCATGGCCGAAGCCAACAAGGCGTTCAGCCATTTCCGTTTCTAAAAGCGGTTCAGGCTGGTGCTTTAAATTTAGATTTAGAGCCCCATATACTGCCAGCGATTCGCATGAAGCGTCGCTGGCATCTGTACTTTAAAAATTGTTAAAGATGCAGGCCTTGCTGAGAATGAATGTTTGTTCGAAATCCCGAACCGAAAGTGTTTTATGCCCCGCGCAACTCCCATTGAAAACTACCGCAACATCGGTATTTCCGCACACATTGATGCCGGAAAAACCACCACCACCGAGCGGGTTCTTTTTTACACTGGCGTGAACCACAAGATTGGTGAAGTTCATGACGGCGCGGCCACCATGGACTGGATGGAGCAGGAGCAGGAGCGTGGCATCACGATCACGTCAGCTGCGACCACCTGTTTCTGGAAGGGCATGGATAAATCCCTGCCCGAGCACCGCATCAACATCATCGACACCCCGGGCCACGTCGACTTCACGATTGAAGTCGAGCGCTCGATGCGCGTGCTCGACGGTGCCTGCATGGTTTACTGTGCGGTTGGCGGCGTTCAGCCACAGTCCGAAACCGTCTGGCGTCAGGCTAACAAGTACAAGGTGCCGCGCCTGGCTTTTGTCAACAAGATGGATCGCACCGGCGCCAACTTCTTCAAGGTCGTGGAACAGATGAAACTGCGCCTGAAGGCCAGCCCTGTGCCGATGGTGATTCCAATTGGTGCTGAAGAAAACTTTACCGGCGTGGTTGACCTGATCAAGATGAAAGCGATCATCTGGGACGAAGCTTCGCAAGGCATGCTGTTCACCTACAGCGACATTCCGGCTGAACTGGTAGAACTGGCCAAAGAGTGGCGTGAAAAGATGGTCGAGGCTGCGGCAGAAGCGTCTGAAGAATTCATGAACAAGTATCTTGAAGAAGGTGACTTGACGGAAGACGAAATCAAGCTGGGCATCCGCACACGTACCATCGCCAGCGAAATCCAGCCGATGTACTGTGGCTCGGCTTTCAAAAACAAGGGTGTGCAGCGCATGCTGGATGCCGTGATCGAATTCATGCCTTCGCCAATCGACATTCCGCCAGTTAAAGGCATGGACGAAGACGAGCTGCCGGTGACCCGCAAGGCCGACGATTCGGAGAAATTCTCGGCGCTGGCCTTCAAGCTGATGACTGATCCGTTCGTGGGACAGCTGACTTTCGTGCGCGTGTATTCGGGCGTGCTGAAAAAAGGCGACAGCGTTTACAACCCGATCAAGGGCAAGAAAGAGCGTATTGGCCGTATCGTGCAAATGCACGCCAACAACCGCGAAGAAGTCAGCGAAATTCGCGCTGGCGACATTGCCGCTTGCGTGGGTTTGAAAGACGTGACCACCGGTGAAACACTGTGCGATCCGGATGCCATCGTCATGCTCGAACGCATGGTGTTTCCCGAGCCGGTTATCACGCAGGCGGTTGAGCCAAAAACCAAGGTTGATCAGGAAAAAATGGGCATCGCTTTGCAGCGTCTGGCCCAGGAAGATCCGTCGTTCCGCGTTAAGACGGACGAGGAGTCTGGTCAGACCCTGATCGCTGGCATGGGCGAGTTGCATCTGGAAATTATTGTTGATCGCATGAAGCGTGAATTCGGCGTCGAAGCCAACGTCGGCAAGCCACAGGTGGCTTATCGCGAAACTATTCGCAAGACCATCGAAGATGCCGAAGGCAAGTTTGTGCGCCAGTCGGGTGGCAAGGGCCAGTATGGCCACGTGGTGCTGAAGATCGAGCCTAACGAAGCCGGCAAAGGTATTGAGTTCGTTGATGCCATCAAAGGCGGAACGGTGCCGCGCGAATACATTCCAGCGGTCGAAAAAGGCATTCACGAAGCCGTGACTTCGGGTGTGCTGGCGGGCTATCCTGTAGTGGACGTCAAGGTGACGCTGCATTTCGGTTCCTACCACGATGTGGACTCGAACGAGATGGCGTTCAAGATGGCGGCGATTTTTGGCTTCAAGGAAGGCTGCCGCAAGGCCGGCCCGGTGATTCTTGAGCCGATGATGGCGGTTGAAGTCGAAACGCCTGAAGACTACGCCGGCAACGTAATGGGTGATTTGTCTTCACGCCGAGGCATGGTGCAGGGCATGGAAGACATGGTCGGTGGCGGCAAAGCCATCAAGGCTGAAGTGCCGCTGTCAGAAATGTTTGGTTATTCGACCACGCTGCGTTCAATGTCGCAGGGCCGGGCTACCTACACGATGGAGTTCAAGCACTACTCGGAAGCGCCGCGCAACGTGTCGGAAGCCATCATGGCTGCGCGCGCGAAGTAAATCCAAATCGTCGGTTCCTCGTGAGCCGGCGTACTTATTCCTTGTCTGCGATTGCGTGCCACTTTGTACCCGTGCGAAGTGAATCAGCAACACAGTGCAGACGTTAAACCGTACACGGGCACCTGTTCTTTGGAGAATTGAAAATGGCAAAAGGCAAATTTG
>JANPFZ010000167.1:0-15895 GCA_031423655.1 Polaromonas sp. | reverse complement strand
TGGCCAACGAAGGCGCCACCGTGCTGCTGGCCGCTGCCGACACCTTCCGGGCGGCAGCCAAAGAGCAGCTCGCGGTCTGGGCCGACCGCAATACGGTAGAGATCGTCAGCCAGGAAGGCGGCGACCCGGCTGCGGTGAGCTTCGATGCGGTAAGCGCCGGCAAGGCGCGCGGAAATGACGTGGTGCTGGTTGATACCGCCGGGCGCCTGCCAACGCAGCTGCACCTGATGGAAGAGCTGCGCAAGATGAAGCGGGTGATTGCCAAGATAGACATCGAGCGCAGCGCCGGGCCGCCCCAAGCAAGCTCAGCCCCCTCGGGGGGCAGCGCAGTACGCGAAGCGACAAGCGTGGGGGCCACACCACCTCACGAGGTGCTATTGGTGATTGACGGCAACACCGGCCAGAACGCGTTAAGCCAGGTGAAAGCCTTCGACGACGCGCTGCAGCTCACCGGCCTGATCGTGACCAAACTCGACGGCACGGCCAAGGGCGGCGTACTGGCCGCGATTGCGCTGTGGGCGCGCGAGCGGCAAGCCATCACGCCCGATTTGAAGCCGGTGCCGGTGTATTTCATCGGCGTGGGTGAAAAGCTGGACGACCTGGAGACCTTCAACGCACGGGAATTTGCGCAGGCGCTGCTGGCCTGAGTTAGCGCTTGAAATCCGCGGCCTTTGCATCAATCTAGGACTTCAAGGATTGAGCCATGCCCCATTCAACGACCCGACTCTCTCCGGGAGATTATTTGACCGCCTTTGTCAACGCCCTACTCAGATTATTTTTGAAGCTGATGCTCGCCGCGTTGGTGCTGATGTTCGCGCTCGGGCTGATCGCGGCCGCATTGATCTACCTGGCCTGGGGCGGCGTGGTCTTTGTTCTGACGGGCCGCAAACCTGCCGTAGCGGTGCTGTTCAGCCAGTTTCGGCAGCTGAGAAAATTTTCGGCGGCAGGTGTCTGGCCCCGTCCGGGCGCGCACCCGGCAGATGCGCGAGCCGCATCGCCGGACGTGGTTGACGTCGAAGTGCGCGAAATTCGCGGTGACAAACGCGAGCTTTGAGTACCCCGCTTTGTCGACACCGCACAGTGCCGAACTTTTTATCCTCTACTGGAGATCTTGTGAAAAGACGCAACTTGCTTCAGGCCACTCCGGCCCTGGTGTTCTCGCCCGGCCTGGCCTTCTCGCAAACCGCTTACCCTGCCAAACCGATTCGCTACATCGTTCCGGTATCGGCCGGCGGCGGCAGTGACATGGTGGGCCGCACCGTCACCGAGCGCTGGGGCAATCTGCTCAAGCAAAGCTTCATTGTTGACAACCAGGGCGGCGGCGGCGGTGTGATTGCCAGCCAGGCCACGGCACGTGCCGCACCCGACGGCTACACGCTGATGCAGGGCTACGTCGCCACGCACGGCACCAGCCCGGCCACACGCAAATTGCCCTATGACGCGGTGAAAGACTTCACCGCCGTCGGCATGATTGGCGCGACGCCGAATGTGCTGGTGGTCAACGCTGCGCTTCCGGTCAAAACGGTGCAGGAGTTTGTCGACTATGTGAAGAAAAACCCGGGCCGGGTGAGCTACGGCTCGGCCGGTCAGGGCTCGCTGACGCACCTGACGATGGAGCTGTTCAAGCAGCAGATCAACTCGTTCATGGTTCACATTCCGTACCGCGGCGTGGCGCCGGCATTCACCGATCTAATTGGCGGGCAGACGCAGGCCATGTTCCCCGGCCTGGCAGCGGCCATTCCGCATATCCGCTCGGGCCGCGTGCGGCCGCTGGCAGTGACGGGCTTGACGCGCCATCCGCAGTTCAAGGATTTGCCAACGCTCGATGAATCCGGCTACAAGGGTTTTGATGCGCAGCAGTGGTACGGCGTGGTCGGCCCGGCGGGCATGCCGGCGGCTATCGTCAAGCAGCTCAACGAGTCGCTGGCAACCGTGCTCACGGCGCCTGACCTGCGCGAGAAATTGTCGGTCGAGGCGATCGAGCCCATCGTGATGTCGCCGGACCAATTTTCCGCCTTCATCCGCGCCGACATCGCCCGCTGGACCAAGCTGGCCAAAGAACGCAAGATCGAGCTGGACAGCTGAAAGAGCGCTTTTCCTCAATCCGAATCGGCCCCTAGCCCATGGAATATCTGAGTACGCAGCTACTTATTTCATAGCATCTGGTTTTTCGCTGTTTTCAATTTTTTAACCCATCAACAGGCAAGCCCACTTGCCGAAAGACATTCATGGCCCGCAATACCCAGGTCGCCGCCGACCACAACGCTCCGCCCATCACGCAAATTCTGGCGAAGTTTGTCGCTACGCATCCATCCAAAGGCTGGAGCGACGCCGTTGACCACGAAGCGCACCGCACCTTCATGAACTGGCTCGGTTGCGCGGCGGGTGCGGCTCATCATGAGGCAGCCGATGCCGCGCTGGCAGCGGTCAGTCTGCTGCAGCCTGCCGCGCAGGCTACTGTGCTGGGACGAAAAGACAAGGTTGACATGGCCAGCGCCGCGCTCGTCAACGGCATCACCTCACACACCTTCGACTTTGACGACACGCACCTCAAAACCATCATTCACCCGGCCGGGCCGGTGGCGTCGGCCGTCCTTGCGCTTGCAGAACATACAAAGGCCACCGCCCGCGAGCTGATCGACGCGCTGGTCATCGGCATCGACGTGTCATGCCGCGTCGGCAACGCGATGTACCCCGACCACTACGACCGCGGCTGGCATATCACCGGCTCGACCGGCACATTGGGCGCAGCGGCGGCGTGCGCGCGGCTGCTCAAGCTCGACGTGCAGCAAACTGCGATGGCGCTCGGCATTGCGGCGTCACAACCGGTTGGCATGCGCGAGCAGTTCGGCACCATGACCAAGCCCTTTCACCCCGGAGGAGCGGCGCGTGCGGGCCTGATGTCGGCGCTGCTGGCCAGCAAGGGCTTCACCGCCAGCCCGAAAGCGCTGGAAGCGCCGCGCGGCATGATGCAGACCGTGTCGACCAAGAACGACTGGAGCGAAATCACTCACGAGCTGGGCCAGCGCTTCGAGATCTCGTTCAATACCTACAAGCCATTCGCCTGCGGCATCCTGATTCACCCCAGCATACACTCTAGCGCACAACTAACCGCACAAGCTGTATTGCCCGATCAGGTCGAGCGCATCGAGCTGAAGGTGCATTCGCTGGTGCTGGAATTGACTGGCAACAAGGAGCCCCAAGACGGCCTGCAGGCCAAATTCAGCGTCTACCACGGCTGCGCTGCCGGCCTGACGTTTGGCTGCGCCGCCGAAGGCGAGTTCTCCGATGAAATCGTCAACCGCGCCGACATGGTGGCGCTGCGTCGCAAGGTGATTGCCACGGTTGATGACTCGATTGCCGAGGCCAGCGTGGACGTCACCGCCGTGCTCAAAGACGGCCGCCGCGTGCATGTGTTCGTCGAACATGCCATCGGCTCGCTGCAAAACCCGATGACCGATGCGAATCTTGATGCGAAATTTCATGGCCTGTCAGACCCGGTTCTGGGCGCGGCGCAGACCAGCGAATTGATCAGCGCCTGCTGGGCGATGGGCAAGGCGGGCAGCGTGGCCGACGTGGTCGCGCTGGCTGCGCCGCGGGCTTAGCAGCGGCTTCGGGGCTCCGGTGTGTCGCTCAATCCAGACAACGGGTCAGACAATCGGTCGCTATTGAATTCATAGCTACTTGCGCAGATTTTTATTGGGCTGGCGGCCTGTTGGACTATGAAGACACAGCTATGCCAGTAAAACCCCGCTCGTCGGCAAACCAGGCCAGCACCGGCAGCGTGCCGGGCAAAACCGGCGCCACCGTCACTGGAAGACGCTGCCAGGCAAATGTCTGGCCTTCGTGCATGTGCAGCTCGCCCGACCAGTCGAACACCTTGCAGAAGTTGAGGCGCACGAGTGCGTGCGGGTAGTCCACGGTCTCGACTTTCCACGCTTGCACGGGGCCGATGGTGATACCGACTTCTTCCTGCAGTTCGCGGCGCAAGGCTTGCTCGACCGTCTCGCCGTGCTCGATCTTGCCACCGGGAAATTCCCAGTAGCCATCGTAGACTTTGCCAGCTGGCCGTGAGGTGAGGAGGAAATCACCGTCGGGGCGAATCAATACGCCGACCGCGACCTCAACAATTTTGCGGTCCTTGCCGGCCTCCAGTCCTTCACGCGGCCTTTCGCCGTCTGCAATCAGAACCGGGCTTGTCATATTCAGGAGCCTGAATGGGTTCCCGCGTAGTCGCGTGCGAACTGGTAGGCAACGCGGCCACTACGGGACCCGCGTTCAAGCGCCCAGACAAGTGATGCCGGCCGCGCCGCCGCAATCGCCTGCGCATCAACGCCAAACGAAGACAGCCACTGCGCGACGATGGTCAAGTATTCTTCCTGGTTGAAGGGGTAAAAACTGACCCACAAGCCAAAACGCTCGGACAAGGAAATCTTTTCTTCCACCACCTCGCCGGGATGCACTTCGCCATCGTCGGTGTGGGTGTAAGTCAGGTTTTCCGTCATGTATTCAGGCAGCAAATGCCGGCGATTGCTGGTGGCGTAAATCAGCACGTTCGGCGAGGCGGCAGACACTGATCCGTCCAGAATCGACTTGAGCGCCTTGTAGCCAGGCTCGCCTTCTTCAAAGCTAAGGTCGTCGCAGAAGACGATGAACCTTTCAGGACATTCAGCCACCACGTCAACAATGTCGGGCAGGTCAACCAGATCAGCCTTGTCGACTTCAATCAGCCGCAGCCCGCGCGCCGAATACTCGTTCAAACAGGCTTTGATCAGCGATGATTTTCCGGTGCCGCGCGAGCCGGTCAGCAGCACGTTATTGGCAGGCTTGCCGTTCACGAACTGTTCGGTATTGCGGCGGATTTTTTCTTTCTGATCATCGATCTCTTTCAGGTCATTCAACGCCATGGCGCCAATATGCCGTACCGGCTCGAGCGAGCCATGGCCGGACGAGCGCTTGCGATAGCGGTAGGCCACAGAGGCCGTCCAGTCGGGCGCCGACAGCGGCTGCGGCAGCACGGATTCTATGCGCGTGACGAGCGACTCGACGCGCGCCAGAAGACTTTGGAACTGTTCGTTCATGTGGGCTTATGCAAAAAAACGGGTGACAAAATTAGCTGCGGTAGTCGGCGTTGATCTTGACGTAGTCATACGACAAATCGCAGGTCCAGACGGTGTCAAGCGCCTGGCCGCGACCCAGCACGACGCGCACGGTGATTTCGCTTTGCTTCATCACGCGCTGGCCGTCGGCTTCCAGGTAATCCGGATGCCTGCCGCCGTTTTTGGCGACCAGTACATCGTCCAGGTACAGATCGATGCGGGTTTGGTCAAGGTCGTCTACACCGGCATAACCCACGGCCGCCAGAATGCGGCCGAGGTTGGGGTCGCTGGCGAAAAACGCCGTTTTGACCAATGGCGAATGCGCAATCGCGTACGCCACCTTGCGGCATTCTTCTGCGGTTTTTCCACCTTCAACCTTGATCGTGATGAATTTGGTTGCACCCTCGCCGTCGCGCACGATGGCCTGCGCGAGCTGGCGTGCAATGCCCATCATGGCGCCGCGCAATTTTCTGCCGGCTTCGTTGTCAAGCGAGGTGACTGGGGCATGCTTGGCCTTGTTTGTGGCAATGACCACGAACGAGTCATTGGTGGAGGTGTCGCCGTCAACCGTGACGCGGTTGAACGAGCCCTCGGCCAGTTCGGCGGCGAGCTGCGACATCAGCGCCTGCGACACACACGCGTCGGTTGCCATGAAGCCCAGCATGGTCGCCATATTCGGGCGAATCATGCCGGCGCCTTTGCTGATGCCGGTGATGGTGACTGGTACGCCGCCCAGCGAAATGCGGGTGGAAAACGCCTTGGCCACGGTGTCGGTGGTCATGATGGCTTCGGCGGCGTTGGCCCAGTTGTCGGCCTTCGCATCCGCCAGCGCGGCAGGCAAACCGGCTGCAATGCGGTCATGCGGCAGCGGCTCCATGATCACGCCGGTTGAAAACGGCAGCACTTGCTCGGGCGCCAGATTGAGTTCGCGGGCCAGCGCGATGCAGGTCGAAAGCGCACGGCTCAGACCATCGGCGCCGGTGCCGGCGTTCGCGTTGCCGGTGTTGATCAGTAGCGCACGTATCCCAAGGCTCTGGCCTGAATTTTTCGCCAGATGCTCGCGGCAGACCTGCACCGGTGCGGCGCAAAAACGGTTTTGCGTGAAGACCGCGCCTACTGATGCGCCGTCGTCGAGCAGCAGCACGGCCAGGTCTTTGCGGTTGGCCTTGCGGATGCCGGCCTCGGTGATGCCCCAGCGCGCGCCGGGAACCGGGTGAAGATCAGCAGCGGGCGTGGCAACCAGATTGACGGGCATGTTCTCGACTCCAGAAAACCACGGGCGTGGCGAGGTAGCTTGTTCGGCTTGCTTGAATCAACAATCAGGTCAGGCGGCCGTGGCAGAGCTTGAATTTTTTACCCGAGCCGCAAGGGCACGGGTCGTTGCGGCCGACGCGCGACATGCCGGCTGCGGCAGCCGCTATCGCAGTCATCGCACCCTGCGGACGCCGCTGCGACTGCTCGTCCACCGTGGTTTCAATGCCGCCGGTTTCGGTCGGTGCGGTGTAGGTCACGTTGGCAATGTTCTCGGCCCGGTTTTCCATTTCCTCGGCCGCTTGTTCAAGCTGCTCGCCCGACTGGATTTTCACCGTCATCAAAATCTTGGTGACTTCGTTTTTCACGCTGTCGAGCAATTGTCCGAAGAGCTCGAACGCTTCGCGCTTGTATTCCTGCTTCGGCTGCTTCTGCGCATAGCCGCGCAGGTGAATGCCTTGACGCAGGTAGTCAAGCGCGCTCAGGTGTTCGCGCCAATGGGTGTCAATGCTTTGCAGCAGCACGATGCGTTCAAACTGGGTGAAGTTCTCTTCGCCGATGGCCTCAACCTTCTGGTCGAAAGCAGTGTTCGCTGCGGCGATGACTTTTTCGAGCACGTCGTCGTCGGTGATGGCCGTGGCGGTTTCAAGCTCGCTTTTTAGAGGCAGGTCCATCTGCCACTCATCACGCAGCACCGTTTCCAGCGCCGCAATGTCCCACTGCTCTTCAACCGTTTCAGCCGGCACGTATTGACGCACCAAGTCCGTGAAGCAGCCTTCGCGAAGCGACTTGATTTGCTCCGACAGACTGCTGGCGTCCATGATGTCGTTGCGCTGCTGGTAAATCACCTTACGCTGGTCATTGGCTACGTCGTCGTATTCGAGCAGCTGCTTTCGCATGTCGAAGTTGCGGGCCTCAACCTTGCGCTGGGCAGATTCGATACTGCGCGTCACGATGCCCGCTTCGATCGCCTCGCCATCGGGCATCTTCAGCCGTTCCATGATGGAACGGACTCGGTCGCCGGCAAAAATCCGCATCAGAGGATCATCGAGGCTCAGATAAAAGCGCGAAGAACCGTTGTCACCCTGGCGGCCCGAACGGCCACGCAGCTGGTTGTCGATGCGGCGCGATTCATGCCGCTCGGTGGCGATGATGCGCAAGCCGCCCAGCGTCTTGACCTGTTCGTGCTCTTCGGCCCATTTGGCACGCAGACGGACGATCTCGGCTTCCTTGGCCGAGGCATCAAGCGCCTCATCGCCCTCAACGGCTTCAACCAGTTTTTCAACATTGCCACCCAGCACGATGTCGGTGCCGCGACCCGCCATATTGGTGGCAATCGTGATCATCTGCGGCCGGCCGGCCTGCGCCACAATATCGGCTTCGCGTGCATGCTGCTTGGCATTGAGCACCTGGTGCGGCAGCTTTTCTTTTTCGAGCAGCTGGTCGATGATCTCGGAATTTTCAATCGACGTGGTGCCCACCAGCACCGGCTGGCCGCGCTCGTAGCATTCACGAATGTCCTTGATGGCGGCTTCGTATTTTTCGCGCGTGGTTTTGTAGACGCGATCGAGCTGGTCTTCGCGTTTGCTGACGCGATTCGGCGGAATTACCGTGGTCTCCAGGCCGTAGATTTCCGAGAACTCGTAGGCTTCGGTATCGGCCGTACCCGTCATGCCAGCCAGCTTGCCGTACAGGCGGAAATAGTTCTGGAACGTGATGGAGGCCAGCGTCTGGTTTTCGGCCTGAATCTGCACGCCCTCTTTCGCTTCGACAGCCTGGTGCAGGCCATCACTCCAGCGGCGGCCCGACATCAGGCGGCCGGTGAACTCGTCAACGATGATGACCTCGCCTTCCTGCACCACATAGTGCTGGTCGCGGTGATACAGCAGGTTGCCGCGCAGCGCTGCATACAGGTGATGCATCAACGAAATATTGGCCGGGTCATAGAGCGTGGCGCCTTCGGGAATCAGGCCCAGCTTGAACAAGATACTCTCGGCGCTTTCGTGGCCCTGCTCGGTCAAAAAGACCTGGCGGGTTTTCTCGTCGATGGTGTAGTCGCCGGGCTTGGTCACGCCCTCGCCTGTGCGCGGGTCGGCTTCGCCTTCTTGCTGGGTCAGCAGTGGAACGACCTTGTTCATCGCCAGGTACATCTCGGTGTGGTCTTCGGCCTGGCCGCTGATGATCAGCGGCGTGCGGGCCTCGTCGATCAAAATCGAATCGACCTCGTCGACGATGGCGTAGTTCAGGCCGCGCTGCACGCGGTCTGACACTTCGTAGACCATGTTGTCGCGCAGGTAGTCAAAACCGTATTCGTTGTTGGTGCCGTAGGTGATGTCGGCTCGGTAGGCTTCCTGCTTTTCTTCCCGTGACATGTTCGGCAAATTGATGCCGACTGTCAGCCCGAGAAAGTTATACAGCTTGCCCATCCAGCGCGCGTCGCGACTGGCCAGATAGTCATTGACCGTCACCACATGCACGCCCTTGCCGGTCAGTGCATTGAGGTACACGGGCAGCGTGGCGGTCAGCGTTTTTCCTTCACCGGTGCCCATCTCGGAGATCTTGCCGTTATGCAGCGCCATGCCGCCCAGCAACTGCACGTCGAAATGGCGCATTTTCATCACGCGCTTGCTACCTTCGCGAACCACGGCGAAAGCTTCGGCCAGCACATCATCGAGAGCTTCACCACCAGACACACGCTCTTTGAAGGCCTGGGTTTTGACGCGCAGTTCGTCGTCGCTCAGCGACTCATATTGGGTTTCGAGCGCATTGATACGGTCAATGGTCTTGCGGTAGGTTTTCAGAAGCCTGTCGTTGCGGCTGCCGAAAAGTTTGGTCAGGATATTGGAAGCCATAAATGCGAGGCCGCGTTGCCTGCTCTCATGAACGGGCAACGCGGCCGGAATCCTTAAATTTGATACGTGACTTAGTTGTGGGCACAGATTGTTAGTTCAACTGTGCCAAACCTCTGAGTTTAACGCTGCCGGAGTGACTACCGGGCGCGGGCGGCTGACCGGGCGGGTATGGCGGCTGCCAGTTTGGGCAGGTGCCTGCCGGCATCGAGGAACTTCTTCGGGTCCTGGTAGACGCCTTGCACCAAGACCTCGAAATGCAGGTGCGGGCCGGTGGAGCGACCAGTGCTTCCCACTTCGGCAATGACCTGACCACGCCGGACCAGATCACCTTTTTTCACCATCACCCGGGACGCGTGCGCGTAGCGTGTGACCAGATCGTTGCCATGATCGACCTCAACCAGATTGCCGTAGCCGGGGTGAAATTCCTGGGTGACGATGACTCCGCCTGCCGCTGCATGGATGGGTGTTCCTGTGTCAGACGCGAAATCAAGCCCGGTATGCAATGCTGAACGACCGTTAAACGGGTCAATGCGCCAACCGAACGCCGAACCCAGGTTGCCGCCCAACACAGGCTCCTGCGTTGGCACCATCATGCTTTTTATTTTCTGATCGAACAGCCGCGACTCCATAACCGTCATCAGGTCAACCCGCTGATCGGTCAGTTTGTCGAGCTCTGCGAGGGTTGACTGAAGCTCCTCCATGCTCAGAGAGTGACCGGAAACCAGCACGCCGCCGCGCCCAGGAGCCACCTTGATGTCAGCCGGATTGACACCCGCCAGACCAGACACACGCTCGCCCAAGGACTCGAGCTGCATCAGCTTGGCCTGCATCTCACCCAGGCGTTTGGCCATCATGTCGAGGTTTTCGCGAATGAAGCGTTCGCGCTGAACCGCTTCGTCCTTGGCGACCAGTTTGACCAGCGCGCCGACCACCGGCCAGCCCTCTCGCGCTCCTTTAAGAAACACCCAGTGATAAAGCCCTGCCGCCACCAGCATCAGGGCCAGAGCCACCACCATGGCAGCACAGACCAGTCTGGTTCCGCTTAGATAGATGGCGCGGCTGTTGGCCATCCAGGCGTCCGTGATAATCAGATGCACTCGTTTACCTCTCTTGGCGCGTCAAATGTTGGCCTGCGCCGTTGCATAAAAAAGACCTTTCTGTTCTGCCCAACCCCACTTCATGGCGAGCACAAAAAAAAACCCACTAAGCGTCGTTTCCGCGCACGTCGCAGCACAAAATGCACCAACACTGGCCCATCTGGCCAAATTGGGCCGCGAGTCCGGCGACAGACTCAAGGCGATCGAACCCTTGATTCCTGAGGCGCTTCGGTCAGCCGTCAAGCCAGGCCCGATTGACGAAAAAAACTGGTGCCTGCTGGTCAACAGCAATGCCGCCGCCGCAAAAATTCGACAGCTGCTTCCTGTTTTGGAGGGTCGCCTGCTGGCTGAAGGCTGGAAGGTTAATTCAATTCGACTGAAAATACTAATAGGAAAAAAGTATTAGTATCGCAAAACTGACAAGGAAGGCGCGCGCTGCTTGAAAGTTGCCGGACCTGCAGGGATGCTACCCAATTCATAGCTGCCTACGCAGTACCCTCAGGGGCTAAAGCATGATTTGAGTAAATGGTGCCGCTTGTCGGAATCGAACTGACGACCTACCGCTTACAAGGCGGTTGCTCTACCAACTGAGCTAAAGCGGCACAAATGCTATTTTACTTGACGCGTTTGCGAGAAACGCTGACTCATTTCACCCGTTTCAATGACGGCCGCGAGCGCGGTGGCGACGACGGTGGATCAGGAGGTTCGGTGCGGTCTTCGCCGTCCGGGGCGTGGCTGTCAGGCACCAGCTGCATGATTTTGTTATCGGTTCCCTCGGCATGCCGCTGAACTCCTGGCGCGACGCTCGGCGCGGGCAGCCCCAACGGCGGATTTTCGGGCTTTTCGACCTGCGATGAGCCTGCAATTGGGATCGGTCCCACCAGGCTGGCCGGTGAACTCATCGGAAAAGCCATTCCCTGACCATTTTCGCGGGCATAAATGGCAATCACATGCGTGATGGGAACCAGGATTTCCCGGGCGCTGCCGGCAAACCTGGCCTTGAACTCAATGAAATCGTTGCCGAGTTTGAGCGACGATGTCGCATCAAAGCTGATGTTGAGCACGATTTCATTGTTTTTCACATACTCGCGCGGCACCTGAACGGTCTCATCAACCGACACTGCCACATAAGGCGTGAGCCCGTTGTCAGTACACCACTCGTACAGCGCCCGGATCAGATAGGGACGGGTAGAAGAGGAGTCGGGCGCGTTCATGAAATTGTCTGTCAAAGCGATGCCAACAATCCGGCGACGGGCGTGAGAGTTGTTTCTACTCCAGCCGGGGCCGCGGAACCGGCTTCGGCTTCGCCGGGCCGCAGGCCCAGGTCTTGCCGGCCGCTCGACTGCGAGACGCAGCCGCTCTTCGTACCGTCCAAGCCTGCGCCGGCAGGCTCGGAGCCGCGGCACTCAGCCCCCCCGGAGGGTAGTGCAGTACGCGAAGCGACAAGCCTGGGGGCCATATTACTTGCGCATGACTTTCTCTGAAGGCGTGAGCGCTTCAATATAGGCTGGGCGCGAAAAAATTCGCTCGGCGTACTTGAGCAGCGGCGCGGCATTCTTGGACAGGTCAATATCGTAGTAGTCGAGGCGCCACAACAGTGGGGCAATTGCCACGTCGAGCATTGAAAAATTGTCGCCCAGCATGAACTTGTTTTTCAGAAAGATCGGTGCGAGCTGGGTCAGGCGGTCTCGAATGTGCGAGCGGGCTTTTTCAAGGGCCTTCTCGTTGCCTTTGGACGCGCGCGATTCAAGCATGCTGACATGCACAAATAGCTCTTTTTCAAAGTTCAGAAGAAACAGGCGCACGCGTGCGCGGTCCACCGGGTCGCCGGGCATGAGTTGCGGATGCGGGAAGCGCTCGTCGATGTATTCATTGATGATGTTCGACTCGTAAAGGATCAAATCGCGCTCGACCAGTATCGGCACCTGTCCGTACGGATTCATCACATTGATGTCTTCGGGCTTGTTGTACAGATCGACATCGCGAATTTCGAAATCCATGCCTTTTTCAAACAGCACAAAACGGCAGCGGTGGGAAAAGGGGCAGGTCGTGCCTGAATAAAGGACCATCATGATTCGGAACTCCTGAAAACGAAAAAGTGGAGGTCAGGGCTGAACGCCTGAAACCTGCCACTCGAAGACGCCAGTACGCGGCAAAGCGCACTGACTGGCGAAAAAATTATTTGACGTTCTTCCAGAACGCTGCATTCAGACGCCACGCGACAAAGGTCAGGATGAGAAGAAAAAGGAGCACCCAGACGCCGATGCGCAACCGGGTATTTTGCGCTGGCTCGCTCATCCATTGCAAATAGCCCACCAGGTCGCCCATGGCCTGGTCGTACTGCAACGACGTCATGCTGCCGGGCGTGACTTGTTGCCAGCCCTTGAACACCTGCACCTTGTGGCCGCCCTCCTCGTGGCTGCCATATACCGGTTTGCGCTCCCCCTGTAATTCCCAAAGCACATGCGGCATCGCCACATTGGGATAAGCCAGATTATTCCAGCCGGTTGCCTTCGTGTCGTCGCGGTAGTAGGTGCGCAGGTAGGTGTAGAGGTAGTCGGCGCCCGAACCACCACTGCCGGCACGCGAACGGGCGATCACGGTCAGGTCAGGTGGGTTGCCGCCAAACCATTCTTTGGCCTGCTTCGGGTCCATAGCCACTTTCATCGTGTCGCCGACCTTTTCGGTTGAAAACAGCAGGTTTTCCTTGATCTGTGCTTCCGTCAGACCGATGTCCTGCAGGCGGTTAAAGCGCATGAACGCGGCCGAATGGCAGTTGAGGCAATAGTTGACAAACAGCTTGGCACCGTTTTGCAGCGCCGCCATGTCGTTGGTTTTATTGGGCGCCTTGTCCCAGGCCATGCCGCCTTCAACGGCAAAAGCGCCTGAGCTGAACGACACAAACAGGGCAACAAGCGCCGTGGAGATGATTTTTTTCATGGTGGTTGGCGTCCAGCTCAGTGCGGGGCGAAGTTGATGCGCGAAGGAACCGGCTTGAACGTGCCCAGTCGGCTCCACCACGGCATCAGCAAGAAGAAGCCGAAGTAAAACAGCGTACCCAGCTGCGAGACACGCTCGCCGATGCTTGAGGGTGGCTGAACGCCGAGGTAGCCCAGCACCAGGAAGTTGATGACGAAGATACCGTAGAGGTATTTGTTCCAGCTCGGACGGTAACGAATCGATTTGACTTCGCTGTTGTCGAGCCATGGCAGGAAGAACAAAATCACAACGGCCCCGCCCATCACGCAGACACCCCAGAATTTGGCATCGATCGTCAGCATGGCGACGGATGCGCCGATGGCCACCGCAACCATGATGATCTTGAACAGCGCACTGATTTTGGCTTTGAAAGCGGCCAGCGCAGCGGCTGCCAGCACGCAGGCGATAAGGGCATACACCATCTCGCTGGTGATGGCGCGCAGCATGGAGTAGTACGGCGTGAAATACCAGACCGGTGCGATATGCAGCGGGGTTTTCAGCGGGTCGGCCGGAATGAAGTTGTTGTACTCGAGGAAATAACCGCCGAATTCAGGCGCCAGGAAAATGATGGCGGTAAAGACCATCAGGAACATGCTGACGGCAAAAATGTCATGCACGGTGTAGTACGGGTGGAACGGGATGCCGTCCAGCGGATGGCCTTGCGCGTCTTTCGGTGCGTTGGGGCCCTTGATTTCAACGCCATCGGGGTTGTTGGAGCCCACTTCATGCAGCGCAATGATGTGTGCCACTACCAGGCCAATCAGCACCAGCGGCACGGCAATCACGTGGAAGGCGAAAAAGCGGTTCAGTGTGGCGTCGCCGATTACATAATCGCCACGAATCAGCAGCGCCAGATCAGGACCGATGACCGGGATGGCGGCAAACAGGTTCACGATGACCTGGGCGCCCCAGTAGCTCATCTGGCCCCACGGCAGCAGGTAGCCCATGAAGGCTTCAGCCATCAGACAGAGGAAAATCGCACAGCCGAAAACCCAGATAAGCTCGCGCGGCTTGCGGTAGCTGCCGTAGATCAGGCCGCGAAACATGTGCAGATAAACCACGTTGAAAAATGCCGATGCGCCGGTGGAGTGCATGTAGCGAATCAACCAGCCCCATGGCACATCGCGCATGATGTATTCAACCGACGCGAATGCCTGCGCCGCGTCCGGCTTGTAGTTCATCGTCAGGAAAATGCCGGTCACGATCTGGATCACCAGCACAAGCAGCGCCAGCGAGCCAAAGATGTAGAAGAAGTTGAAGTTCTTCGGCGCGTAATACTGCCCGAGGTGCTCGTTGTAGAGCTTGCTTGCGGGGAAGCGGTTGTCAACCCAGTTCAGCGCTTTGGTTGAAAACGGGGCATCGGGAGAAATCTCTTTGAATTCAGCCATAACTGATCCTGGTTCGGTGGGTTCTTTGGCACGATCTTGAATCAGGTCTGAGTGATCTTGCGACGCGGTGTTCACGAGGGCTCAGCAAATTTTCAAGCACTGTCGGCGAGCATTGTCAGGTAGCAACCTTGCGGATTGTTCTACCCTCAGGCTTTTTTATCTTCACCAATCAGCAGCCGTGTGTCTGACAGGTACATGTGCGGAGGAACTTCAAGGTTGTCGGGCGCCGGCTTGTTTTTATAAACCCTCCCGGCGAAGTCGAACGTCGAGCCGTGGCAAGGACAAAGCCAGCCGCCGTCCCAGTTGTCTGGCAGCGACGGCTGGGCGCCGGGCTGAAATTTGTCCGAAGGCGAGCAGCCGAGATGCGGGCAAATACCCACCACCACCAGCATTTCGGGCTTGATGGATCGGTTTCCGTTGCGAGCGTATTCGGGCGTCAGTTCATCGGGCTTACGCTGGGATTTCGGGTCGGCCAGCAAGGAATCGTTCTTCGGCAAGGTAGCTAGTTGTTCCGGCGTGCGCTTGACAATCCAGACCGGCTTTCCGCGCCATTCGACGGTGATTTTTTCACCCGGCCGAATCGCCGAAATATCAACTTCTACAGCTGCGCCAGCGGCTTTGGCTTTTTCAGACGGCTGAAAGGTGCTGACGAAGGGCACGGCGACAGCAGCTACGCCGGCACCGCCGACAACGGCCGTGGCAACCATCCAGTTGCGTTTGTCTTTGTCCATTGATGCGCCGGTCGGCGCAGGCTTGCTTGGTGGGGTCATGGGATCTTTCAAGTTCTCGCTTGAATGGTGGCTGGGCATCAATATTGATTTCAGTCCCGAATGACGCACTCGGGTCAACCTTCAATTGTAGCGGAGCGTGACATTGCATTTCAAGGCCGGAGCCCATACCCGAGGTCAGGCTTGGTCTCACATAATCGCAGGGCTGAAAACGCTCGGGCGGGACTGGCAAAAAGTCACCACAACAAAGGAGAAAACTATGGGAATGTTGCAGGAATTCAAGGAATTTGCCATCAAAGGCAACGTGATTGATCTCGCCGTCGGCGTGATCATTGGTGCGGCGTTCGGCAAGATTGTTGACTCCGTTGTCAGCGACCTGATCTTGCCTCTGGTAAGCGCGGTGATCGGCAAGATTGACTTTTCAAACATGTTCATCGTGCTGGGGGCGATTCCGGCGGGCACCGTTAACACCCTCGATGCGCTCAAAAAAGCCGGTGTTCC
>JANPFZ010000166.1:0-5265 GCA_031423655.1 Polaromonas sp. | reverse complement strand
AAGCTGATCGACCATGGTATTCATGGTCTCTTTGAGCTGCAGGATCTCGCCCTTCACATCGACGGTGATCTTGCGGCTGAGGTCGCCCTTGGCTATGGCCGTAGCCACGTCGGCAATATTGCGGACCTGACCCGTCAGGTTGGACGCCATCGAGTTCACGTTGTCAGTCAGGTCCTTCCAGGTTCCGGCCACGCCGGGCACCTGCGCCTGACCGCCCAGCTTTCCATCAGTGCCAACTTCGCGCGCCACGCGGCTCACCTCGGCCGCGAACGAGCGCAACTGATCGACCATGGTGTTGATGGTTTCCTTGACCTCCAGAATCTCGCCCCGCACGTCGGCGGTGATTTTCTTCGACAGGTCGCCGTTGGCCACCGCGATCGTCACCTCGGCGATGTTGCGCACCTGGCCCGTCAGGTTGTTGGCCATGAAGTTGACGTTGTCGGTCAGGTCTTTCCAGGTACCGGCCACGCCCTCTACCGCCGCCTGCCCGCCAAGCTTGCCTTCGGTGCCGACCTCGCGCGCCACGCGGCTCACTTCCCCCGCAAAGGCGTTGAGCTGGTCAACCATGGTGTTGATGGTGTTTTTGACCTCCAGAATCTCGCCACGCACGTCGGCGGTGATCTTCTTTGACAGGTCGCCACGTGCTACCGCCGTGGTCACCTCGGCGATGTTGCGTACCTGGCCGGTGAGGTTGGAGGCCATGAAGTTGACGCTGTCGGTCAGGTCTTTCCACGTTCCAGCCACGCCGGGCACAGCGGCCTGGCCCCCAAGCTTGCCTTCAGTGCCCACTTCGCGAGCGACCCGGGTAACCTCTGAAGCGAATCCGTTTAACTGGTCGACCATGGTGTTGATCGTGTTCTTCAACTCCAGAATCTCACCCTTTACCTCCACGGTGATTTTGCGAGACAGATCGCCGCGAGCAACAGCGGTGGTCACGTCTGCAATATTCCTCACCTGTCCTGTCAGGTTGTTGGCCATGGAATTCACGTTATCGGTCAGGTCCTTCCAGGTACCCGCCACGCCCCGAACCAGCGCCTGGCCACCGAGTTTCCCGTCGGTGCCGACCTCACGCGCCACGCGGGTCACCTCGGAAGCGAAACCATTCAACTGGTCCACCATGGTGTTGAGGGTGTTCTTCAGTTCCAGGATTTCACCCTTCACGTCGACAGTGATCTTCTTCGACAAATCGCCATTTGCTACCGCCGTCGCCACGTCGGCAATATTACGGACTTGGGCCGTCAGATTGGAAGCCATCGAATTCACGTTGTCGGTCAGATCCTTCCAGGTGCCGGCCACGCCGGGAACCTGCGCCTGACCGCCAAGTGCCCCCTCCGTACCCACTTCTCGCGCCACCCGGCTGACCTCTCCGGCAAAACCATTGAGCTGATCGACCATGGTGTTGATGGTGTTCTTCAATTCGAGAATCTCACCCCGCACGTTGGCTGTGATTTTCTTGGAGAGATCGCCGCGTGCAACGGCAGTGGTTACCTCCGCGATGTTTCGCACCTGGCCGGTGAGATTGGACGCCATGAAGTTAACGCTATCCGTCAAGTCCTTCCAGGTACCAGCCACCCCAGGTACTGCGGCCTGTCCACCGAGCTTGCCTTCCGTACCCACCTCGCGCGCAACGCGCGTCACCTCTGAGGCGAAGCCATTGAGCTGATCGACCATGGTATTGATGGTGTCCTTCAGCTCAAGAATTTCACCTTTCACATCGACAGTAATGGTTTTGGACAGATCACCGTTAGCGACCGCAGTCGTGACCTCGGCGATGTTTCTCACCTGTCCAGTCAGGTTGGACGCCATGAAGTTGACGTTGTCAGTCAAGTCCTTCCAGGTACCGGCAACGCCAGGCACTTGCGCTTGCCCGCCGAGCTTGCCTTCGGTGCCGACTTCACGTGCCACCCGGGTGACCTCCGAAGCAAATCCGTTGAGCTGATCGACCATCGTATTGATCGTTTCTTTGAGCGCCAGGATTTCGCCCTTGACCTCTACCGTGATCTTTGAAGACAGGTCACCTTTGGCGATGGCAGTAGCCACACCGGCAATGTTGCGAACCTGACCAGTCAGGTTTGACGCCATGGAGTTCACAGAGTCAGTCAAGTCCTTCCAGGTGCCGGCAATACCAGGCACCTGGGCTTGTCCCCCCAGCTTTCCTTCGGTGCCGACTTCGCGGGCTACGCGGGTTACTTCTGAGGAAAATCCGTTGAGCTGATCGACCATGGTGTTGATGGTTTCCTTCAGCTCCAGAATTTCACCTTTCACATCCACCGTGATCTTCCGGCTGAGGTCACCACGCGCCACCGCCGTGGTCACTGTGGCGATGTTGCGGACCTGCGAGGTCAGATTATTAGCCATGGAGTTGACCGAATCGGTCAAGTCTTTCCACGTACCGGCCACGCCCGGCACGACGGCCTGCCCACCGAGGCGTCCATCGGTGCCGACTTCCCTGGCCACCCGCGTCACCTCTGAGGCGAAAGAACGCAGTTGATCAACCATGGTATTGGTGGCTTCTTTCAGCTGCAAAATCTCGCCGCGTACGTCCACCGTGATCTTTTTCGACAAGTCGCCATTGGCCACGGCGATGGTCACGTCCGCGATATTGCGTACCTGTGCGGTCAAATTCCCGGCCATCTGGTTCACCGAGTCGGTCAAGTCCTTCCAGACGCCCGAGACGCCTTTGACCTTGGCCTGACCGCCGAGTTTGCCCTCGGTGCCAACCTCACGCGCCACCCGGGTGACCTCTGAAGTGAAAACCGACAGCTGCTCGATCATGGTGTTGACAAGCTTTGCTGAGCGGAGGAATTCGCCTTTGAGCTCGCGTCCATCGACCTGCAGGTCCATGGACTGGCCCAGATCGCCCTTGGCGACCGCTCCAATGGTGCGAGCGATGTCAGTCGTCGGTCTGACCAGGTCGTCGACAAGCGTGTTCAGCGAATCGACCTGATCCGCCCAGGCCCCCCTCGCGCCCGGTACAGACATCCGCTGCGTGAGCCGTCCCTCCTTGCCCACTGTGGCGCTCAGACGTGACGCCTCGCGGGTGATACGGTCCGCGTTTTCAATTGTCTGGTTAAAGTATTCGGCAATGCGCCCGTCCATACCGGCCCAGTCCGAGGGCAAGCGCATACTAAAGTCGCCACTCGAAAATGCCATCATTGCCGCAAGAACCTGGCGGGATCTGGCTTCCTGCATGTCCAGGCTCGAAATAGCAGGCAACTCTGAAGTTAACTTGCCAGAAATTTCCTTGGCTATGGTGGCCTCGGAGGCTTGTCCAAAAAGTTTCTTGCGCTTCTTGCTCAGGGTCGACGTACTAGCTTGATCCATGACAATTTCCACCTGTGAATTGGAACCTTACTGCAGTAATTGCTAAGGCCGCCCATTGCGTCAGATTCTAGAACCCGGCCTTGTAGGACAAAACGCATTATTGTGCACAACCGCTTGTGTACGCTTTAAAAAGGGACCGCTAAACTTAAGCAATTTTGCTGACATATGCAAAGGAAATGCAGGCCATCCATGATTCCAGTGCATGCCAACGTGGCGTCAAGCCGGGCCAATTGCGGTTGCTGCATTCCCGGAGTTGGCCCTACCCCCTACTCTACCGTGACACTCTTCGCCAGATTGCGCGGCTTGTCCACATCCGTCCCCCGCGCCACTGCCGTGTGATAGGCCAGCAACTGCAGCGGCACCACATGCAGCAGCGGGCTGAGCGCGCCGTAATGCTCGGGCATGCGTATGACGTGAATGCCTTCGCTTCTTCCTGAGGAAATATCCAGGCGGCTGTCAGCGTCGGCCAGTACATACAACACGCCGCCACGCGCGCGAACCTCCTGCAGATTGCTTTTCAGCTTTTCGATCAGGCTGTCATTGGGCGCCACGGCGACGACCGGCATGGCGCTGGTAACGAGCGCCAGCGGCCCGTGTTTGAGCTCGCCTGCGGGATACGCTTCGGCGTGGATGTAGCTGATTTCTTTCAGCTTCAATGCGCCTTCAAGCGCAATCGGGTAATGCAGGCCACGGCCAAGGAACAGGGCGTTCTCCATCTTCGCGAAGTCTTCGGCCCAGGCGATGATTTGCGGCTCCAGGGCCAGCACGGCTTGCAGCGCGGCGGGCAGGTGGCGCATCGCCTTGAGGTGCGCGGCTTCGTCGTCGTCTGACAGGCGGCCCTTGCTTTGCGCCAGTGCCAGCGTCAGCAAAAAGAGTCCCGCCAGTTGGGTAGTGAAAGCCTTCGTCGAAGCCACACCAATTTCGACCCCGGCGCGGGTGACATAGGCGAGCTTGCATTCGCGCACCATGGCCGATGTAGCGACGTTGCAGATGGTCAGCGTGTGCAGCATGCCCAGGCTTTGCGCGTGGCGCAAAGCGGCCAGCGTATCGGCGGTCTCACCGCTTTGCGTGATGGTGACCACCAGCGTTTTAGGGTTGGGCACCGAGGTGCGGTAGCGGTATTCGCTGGCGACTTCGACCTGGGTCGGAATGCCGGCAATTGATTCGAGCCAGTACTTGGCCGCGCAACCGCTGTAGTAGCTGGTGCCGCAGGCGAGAATCAGCACCGAATCAATGTCTTTGAACACGCGATAAGCCGAGTCCCCAAACAGCTCGGGCACGATGCCCTGAACGCCTTCCAGCGTGTCAGCAATGGCGCGTGGCTGCTCGAAAATTTCTTTCTGCATGTAGTGGCGATACGGACCCAGCTCAACCGCACCGCTGTGCGCCTGCACGGTTTTAACTTCTCGCTGCACAGGGCTGTGCTGTTTGTCGATGACCCAGTATTTACCGAGCTGAATATCCGCCAGGTCACCTTCTTCGAGGTAAACGATCTGGTCTGTCACGCCGCTAAGGGCCATCGCATCGCTGGCCAGAAAGTTTTCAGAGTGCGATTTTCCAACGCCGAGAATCAGCGGCGAACCCGCGCGGGCGCCAACGACGCGGTGCGGCTCGTCCTTGCAAAAAGCGGCAATCGCATAGGCGCCGCGCAGCTGCACCACCGCCGCCTTCAGTGCGTCGAACAGATCGCCGTCATACAGGCTGTCAACCAGATGCACGATGACTTCGGTGTCGGTCTGGCTGTCAAAGACATAACCTTTGGCTTGCAGCGCCGTGCGCAGCTCGTCGTGGTTTTCAATGATGCCGTTGTGAACCAGGGCAATCTTCGCCGGACGGCTAGCCGCCGGGCCGGTACCGTGGCTGAAATGCGGGTGCGCGTTGTGTACGGCTGGCGCACCGTGCGTGGCCCAGCGGGTGTGGGCAATGCCGGTCGCGCCTTCG
>JANPFZ010000165.1:0-2413 GCA_031423655.1 Polaromonas sp. | reverse complement strand
GAAGTGCGCTTCACGCCGCGCAATGCTGCGGCGCTGCCGATAAGCAGAATCTTTCCGGCCCGGCGCTCGATCATTTGCGGAAGAGCCGCACGGAACAGCCTTGGCAGAGGATCGACGAGCGCTGCGAACGTGTCCCGCCACTCGGCTTCTAGCGCCTCTGTCGCGAGCGAAGTTGGAGCCGCGATGGCGAGATTCGCTACCAGTATGTCAAGGGCACCCGCCGCTTTGACCATGGCCTCTGCTGCCCCGACTTCGGCAAGTGAGTCAGTATTGGCTATGACAGTTGCACCGTGCTGCGCAAGCGCCTCGCAAAGCGCCGGCCCCATGAAGGATTTGGCCTGCGTGACCAGGATGCGCTTGCCTGTAAGGATGCGATTCATTTGTGAACCTTACCGCAGTGAGCGGATTTTTGTTAAGGCATGCAACTGTTGATGCCTGTTGATGCCTGTTGATTTGACCGTTGACGTTTCAATTTTTCGCACTGATGCATCCAACGACCGTTGGGTGGGTGCCTACCCTGCGATAACTCAGCGCGAAAAAGCGGGACATGATGACTTTACCGGGGCCAATCAATCACGGTTGAGTTCAGCGGCTGCCGCAGGCGCTGGAACGAAGGTTAGCCCGCATGGCTCCTTATTTCGCCTCGACGATTTTCCAGTAGGCGTCCTTGCGTACTATCTTGCCGTCTCGAAACTCGTAGTGATCGCATCCGCGGACCTTGACATGTTCTCCGTTGGGCCTCGTGCCCGTCAGCA
Source organism: Polaromonas sp. (assembly GCA_031423655.1). Classification (GTDB taxonomy): domain Bacteria; phylum Pseudomonadota; class Gammaproteobacteria; order Burkholderiales; family Burkholderiaceae_C; genus Polaromonas. The sequence continues at coordinate 1,658 of JANPFZ010000165.1, read as the reverse complement.
GCCATTCCGAAAAGACCATGTTTCCGCTACGCCAGTGACGGGCGTCGCCGTAGTGGACATCTGGAAGACCCTGAAAGCGCGTCGCCAGTCCCTCTCGAACCGCTGCCTTGCCAACAAAGCGTTGTCCCCACGGTTCTGGCCCGCGGGGCATGTCGAGCGAACAATCGTCGGCGAAGAAGTCCATGATGGCGTTTAGATCATGGGCGTTGAACGCATCAAGGATGGCCGCCGCCGTTTTCATGAGATCGAACTGCGTTTGAGACATGGCGTTTCCTCATCAAAGAATGGAAGGTACTGGAACGGATTTATCTCAATGTGAGCTACGCAGAGGGGCGGCTCCAACTGCACTTCGCACCATACACTGCGCGTGCAGCGCCCCCTTCGGGCATCACTGCGCTGCGTTGCTCGCGTAGCGAAAATATCGCTATAATTTTCATAGCTGCTTACTCTTGTATTCATTGGGCCACAAGCCTGTTCTATTTATTTTTTAAGCCCGTCACCCGGTTTCACCGGCGCCAGCACTTCCCTGAAAGCCAAACTGGCCGGCCGACTCAAGCCTTCGTCGCAGTCACCCCGGTCAGCAGCTTCTCGAGGGCAGCATAGTCAACCGGCTTGACCAGGTGAGCGTCGACGCCAGCTGCCAGCGACCGGCGTTTGTCCTCTTCCTGGCCCCACCCGGTCAGGGCGATCACCACAATGTTCTTACCCCATGCCTGCTGTCGGATGCGGCGGCAAACTTCGTAGCCGTTTAACTTCGGCATCCCGATGTCCAGCAGTATGGCGTCCGGTCTGAACGCCGCCGCCACGTCCAAGGCCTCAAGGCCGTCGTGCGCCGTCCGCGTCTCGTTGCCCTCAAGCGTCAACAACATCGCCAGGCTCTCAGCTGCGTCCAGGTTGTCGTCCGCCACCAGAATGCGCAGGCGTGAAGTGGGGCGAACGGGGTTGGCCTCGTCGACAGGCTTGTTCCCGACCAGCGACAAGGCCATCGGCAGGCGCACCAGGAACTCGCTGCCGCTGCCGGGGCCATCGCTGCGAACTTCGACCGACCCGCCGTGCATCTGGATCAGCCGCTGGACGATACAAAGGCCAATTCCCAACCCGCCCTGCGACCGTTCCAGGTTGCCTTCAACCTGCGTGAACATCTCGAAGACGTGCGGAAGCATGTGAGTCGGGATGCCGATTCCGTTGTCCGTGACCGAAACGACGACTTCAGCTCCCATCCGTTGCACGGCCAATCGCACTCTGCCCCCACGCTCGGTGAACTTGGCGGCGTTGTTCAACAGGTTAGCGAACACTTGAGTCAGCCGGGTCAGGTCAGCGTCCACATAGATCGGGCCGGGTGGCATTTCAATGGACAACTGGTGCTGGGCCTGTTCGATCGACGGCCGGCTGGTCTCGACGGCCTGCTCAATCGCTTTTGCCAGTTCGATACGCTCCTTGCGAAGATCGATCTTGCCGCGGCTGATGCGGCTCAGGTCCAAAAGGTCATCGATCAGGTGCACCATCTGCCCAAGCTGTCGTTCCATCATCGAGCGGACCCGCTCGGTTGCTTGCGGGTCGCCCTTCGCCAGACGCATGATCTGCAAGCCATTGCGAATCGGGGCCAACGGGTTCCGAAGTTCATGGGCCAGCGTGGCGAGGAACTCGTTTTTGCGCTG
>JANPFZ010000164.1:0-6788 GCA_031423655.1 Polaromonas sp. | reverse complement strand
CTGCCTGATCCTGGGCCAGCGCCTGGGCGAATGGTGCGGCCATGCGCCGGTGCTGGAAGAAGACATCGCCATGGCCAACATCGCGCTCGATCTGATCGGCCAGGCGCGGGCGGTGCTCACGCTGGCTGGCCAAGTAGAAGGGCTGGACCATGACGAAGACGAACTGGCCTTTCTACGCAACGAACGCGACTACCTCAACCTCACGATGGTCGAGTTGCCGCGCGGTGACTTTGCTTTCAGCGTACTGCGCAACACGATGATCGCCACCTGGCTCAAGCTGCTGTGGGAGCGCCTGGCTTTGTCATCGAACAGCGAGCTGTCGGCCATCGCCGGAAAAGCAGTCAAGGAAGCGCGCTACCACCAGCAGCATTCCGGCGACTGGGTCATACGGCTGGGAGATGGCACGCCCGAATCAGCTCGCCGCATGCAGGCAGCGCTGGCCGAGCTTTGGCGCTACGTACCCGAGATGTTCGACACCGACGCCATTGATCAGGCGGCCCATGCGGCTGGCCTTGGTCCCTTGTGGTCCGACCTGCAGCCCGTATGGCAGCGGGAAATGACCGCGATCCTCGGTGAAGCAGGGCAACAGTTGCCTGCTGATTCGGCGTTTCTTAGCCATGGCAAGCGCGGCCAGCACAGCGAGCACATGGGCTTCATCCTCACTGACATGCAGTATCTGCAGCGGGCATTTCCCGGAGGCGTTTGGTGATGGCAGCCGGTGCCAGTTCAGCGCGTCTGGACCAGGTTCAGGCCGCGTGGGATGTGCTGGGCCGGGTGCTGGACCCCGAGGTGCCCGCAGTCTCCGTGCGCGATTTGGGCATCGTGCGGGAGGTCATCGCGCATGAGGACGGCCTGGAAATAATCCTGACGCCGACCTACTCGGGTTGCCCGGCGACCGAAGTGATTGAGCATGACGTGCTGGCCGCCCTGGATGCGGCCGACCTGGGGCCAGCCTGGGTGACGCTACGCCGCGCGCCAGCCTGGACCACGGACTGGATCTCCGAAGAGGGTCGGCGAAAGCTCACTGAGTACGGCATCGCGCCTCCAGCGCCAATACAAGCAGGCGAAGCCATACCGATCCGCTTTTTCGGACGCCAGCCGAATGGCGAGCGACTGGCGTGTCCGCGCTGCAAAAGCCAAAACACGGAGCGACTGTCGGCATTTGGATCCACCGCCTGCAAGGCCTTGTACCGATGCCTGTCATGCTGCGAACCCTTTGAGCATTTCAAGTCGATCTGAACCAGCCCATGAGTGTTATTTTTCATCCGCTTCGGGTTCGCACGGTGGAGCCAGATTCGCAAGAGGCCGTCGTCGTGTCGTTTGAAGTACCCGATGATTTGCGCGCCGTCTTTGGCTTTACGCAGGGCCAGTACCTCACCTTGCGTGCCGATGTCGACGGACAGGATTTGCGCCGTTCGTACTCGATCTGCGCCGGCGTTGATGACGGCGAGTTGCGCGTCGGCGTGCGCAAGGTCAAGGGCGGCGTGTTTTCCAACTGGATCAACGAACATCTGCGTCCCGGCGACACCGTCCATGTGATGGCGCCGCAAGGCCGCTTTTTTGTACCGCTCGACCGCACAGCAAAACGTCATCATGTTGGCATCGCTGGCGGCAGCGGCATCACACCTATTTTGTCGATCATGAAAACCGTTCTGACGCGCGAGCCCTTGAGCCGGTTCACATTGATCTATGGCAACCGCCAGCTGCAATCGACGATGTTCAAGGAAGAAATCGAAGACCTGAAGAACCGCTACATGGCGCGCCTGGTGCTTCAGCATGTGTTTTCAGACGAACACACGGACGCGCCCTTGAACCATGGCCGGATGAACCGCGACAAGATCGGTGATTTCCTGACCAGCGTGGTGCCTGCATTGCACATCGACCAGGTGTATGTCTGCGGCCCGTTTCAGATGAACGACGAGGCCGAGGCCGCGCTGCTGGCGGCGGGCGTGCCTGAAGAGCGGATACACATCGAACGCTTTGGCGTCGCCCTGGCGGCCGGAGGGAACTCCGCCGACGCCGTCATGCATGAGGCGAAACCCGGCGACGCCGCGCAGGCCACGATTGCCATCATCCGCGACGGACTGCGGCGTGAGATCAAATTCTACAAAGGCCAGCCCAGCATCCTCGACGCGTCTTCGGCCGCCGGGCTGGAAGTGCCCTACTCTTGCACGTCAGGCGTGTGCGGAACCTGCCGCGCCAAAGTCATTGAAGGCGAAGTGCGTATGGAACGCAACTTCGCGCTGGACAAGAAAGAAGTCGCCAGCGGATTTGTTCTGACCTGCCAGGCGCATCCGTTGACTGAGCGTGTCGTGCTTTCTTTTGACGAGCGTTGATTGAAGCATCTGGAGAGCTGAGTTTCGATGAAGGTGGACATTGCTTCAAAATTGACAGTGCTTGCGCATTTTTGGTGAGGGCTAGCGCCGTATTTGGCATAGAGAATCAGGTCGCGGCAACCCAATTGTCCAGTTGCAAACCCGGCACCCTGGCAAACTCGCGCGTGTTGTTGGGACCAGCAGGGCTTGCTGGCTCAACGCAGGATCATGGGCAGATCTCGGCACCAGTCTGCAGGTAAGGCTGCGCGTCAGGCTGCTTGCGCGTCAGTACAAAGCCGGGCTCAAACGCGGCCAGCCCGGCTTGCAGCGTTTGCCAGGGGTCATCGACGGGCAGCAGCAGCACGCCGTTGCCAAAGTGCTGTACCACCGCCTCAGTGCCCGCAAAGCGATATTCCCTTGGTTGCCCAACAGCTGGGCTCCGGCCCGATTGAAAAAGGCGTGCGGTGTCCATGGCGGGCTCTTAAATTGATAACCATCAATGACAAGCACCAACTGCCAACTTGTCCACGGCAGATCCGCAGGCAGGCAGATTTGCTATTGAATACATAGCTCTTCACGCACGTTATACGGGGGTTAGCGCCGTATTTGTCATAAATTCAAAGAGATAGGGACAGCTGCGAGTGTGCCAGGAGCTCGCGCCGCCTCTGGGCGACAAACCTTCGCCTTAGACACAGGGGTTGTCGGCTCTGGCGGCACGCTGGGCCTTGCGCCAGCCCACACCTTTTTGCATGGCCCCATTGACCTTTTTACAGCGGGCTGCGGCTCCTCGCTATTACCTGGCCCTGCAGGAAATGCTGGTCGGGCTGGCAAGCCATCTCGATCTGACTGCCGCGCTCAAACACCATAACGAAATCGGAACCTCCAAACTGGAAGTAGCCGATTTCCTCACCCTTGCGCAGCACCGTGCCCACTTCGGCGGTGAGCACGACCGACGAGACCTGTGCCATACCGACCGGCAGGCAAGCCACCAGGCCGACAGGCGAATCAAGCACCACCAGGCCTCGCGTTTGCACGAACTGATACCCGGTTCCTTCGACTGCGTGCAATTGCCGTTGGGGGCTCTCGCCGGCTCCGCCGTCCGACTCGATCACATCAACATCGAGATAAGCCTGGCCTTGAATGATCCTGGCTTCCAGCACGGTGCCAGACACGGGACTGTGGAAGCGGTGATAGTCGAAGGTCCGAAGTGCGACGTGGCTGAAAATGCCGCCAGCAAAGCGGCCGGCAAACCGACTGCCGAGAAGCAATTCGGCAATCGACCAGCGCAAGCCCTTCGCCTCGATTAACGGCGCCTCGATCGTCAGGGTCAAGTCTGCAGCAATTGACCATTGCCCTATAAAAGTTGCATCCGCCGGCGCCACGATGACCTGGGGATCGTTCAACGACTCAATTGGCCTGCGACCCGGCTTGACGTGTCGGGCAAAAAATTGGTTGAATGTTCGATACCCGCTGGGCGGCGGCATGTAATCGTCCCAGCAGAATGCAGGGTTGGTCCGAAACGAGTCGATGTGCTTCGCCGATTCGCTTTCGTCCAGGTAGCCGCCCCAGGCCTTCGCAAAGTCCACGATCCACTTTGACAAGGGGGTCAGCGCCTGGCTTGAGCCGCCCGGAGCGATGGGCGACTGGAGAGCGCGCAAGGCCGGTTGATCCAGCACGAAGTAAAACTCGACCAGCTTGTCATGCACCAGACGCGAATCACCGGACTCACGCGGAGCCCAGCCAACCATCTCGTCGATGTAGTTCAAATAGTCATCGAGGGTCCTGATGGCGGCAAGCGCAGAGACGTTTTGCAGTGCTACATCTCGCAGCGCAGACTTGAACGATCCCTCCCAACCCTGCGCCACAACCAGTTCTGAGAGCCTTTGAACAATGGGATGCATAGCGTTTTTTGAAGAAGTGTCTGACAAAGTATGGACGAAAGACACACGGAGGACATGCGCTATTGAGGCTGCTTATCGATGTCGGGCTTGTGGACTACAAGCAGGGCGGCAATATCCCACGGGGATTTGTCCACTGTGACGGCATTTGAGAAATAGGGCGTTGACTAACCTCAAATCATCGAAACCACAAACAGGCCACATGCTTTTTTCAACAACTTTACAGCCCGCGTCCGAAGCCACTCCCCCCACTTCCCAAAACTCCCTCACGTCCCAAAACTCCCCCACGTCCCAAACTTGTCCGATTTCCCAGATTTCCCAGCAGGCGGCGCTATCCGAATTCATTGACGACGCCGCGTTTCCGTGTGTCGGGGCGAAGTCGGCGCTGAACAAGGGCCGTATGCGTTTCGCAAAATATTCTTCACTTGGAAGCACCTCAGACGCCATAAGCCTGTGCGCCCGCCTGCGAAAATTTTCTGACGAGTTTCCCGACCCTGGAACTTCGCCTGTGAGCTTCATTGCGATGTTTCGAAACCCTGTGCCAGACGAAAAGACGTTTGAGACTGCGCTGTGGCGTCATCTTCAATTGATGCACGAGCATGACCGACTTGATTTCGAGTGGGACAGGGCAGTTGACAGCGACCCATCCAGCAATGATTTTTCATTCAGCATCGGTGGCCGGGCGTTCTTCGTGGTGGGGCTGCATCAGACGGCATCACGCGTTTCCCGACGGGCGCCTTTCCCCTGCCTGGTCTTCAATTTCCACAGCCAGTTCCAGGCCCTGAAGTCATCCGGCAAGTTCCAGAGCATGCAGACCGTGATTCGCGCCCGCGACATCGAGCTGCATGGATCAGTCAACCCGGTGCTAGAGCGTTTTGGAGCTGCCTCAGAGGCCCGTCAATACTCGGGCCGAGCCGTGGCCGACGATTGGCGATGCCCCTTCACCTCCAGGGAAGCGGCGGATGCATAAGACCAACCAAGGCGCCGTGCGGATCGAGCCGCAGTCTGGCGTGGCTTTCAAGATTCGCCGCAGCGAAATTCTGCGGATATCAGATCCGTACGGTGAGCAGGTCGCTGACCTGTTTGCCTTTAAGGACGGAGACCTGGCCTGCAGCTTGTCGTCGGGCAGAAGCATTGACTACGCATCCAGGATTTACCTGACCACGGGCGACGTGCTGTACGCCAACGACAGCCGCCACATGTTCACGATAGTTGCAGACACGGTCGGTCGGCATGATTTTTTGCTCACGCCCTGCAGCCAGGAGATGTTTGAGATCTTGTACAAACATCAGGGCCACCACCCGAGTTGTTTTGAGAATCTGTACACCGCCCTGGCGAAATTCGACGTTCGGCCCGAGCAGATTGGCACCACTTTCAATGTCTTCATGAATGTGGGTGTCAGCCCTGCTGGCGCCGTGCAAGTGGACACGCCAAAGTCCAGGCCGGGGGACTATATTGAGCTTCGGGCAGACATGGACATGGTCTGCGCTTTGACTTCCTGTTCAGCGGAACAATCCAACAACGGAACTTTCAAGCCGATTGACTACGAGATCATCACTCGCCCCTGCTAGCGCAGCTGCCCGGTGCGTCGCCGTGTGACAGCAACACTACCAGTCAAAACTCACTTGCTCCTATTTTTATAGCTTGTTACGCATGTATTACCTGGGCTAAGGACCTATATCTTTCCCGGAGCCGTCCTGTCAGGTGGCGAATTTCATGCGTTTGAGATTACGGCGTAGCCGACGCGTGACAATGCAAGTCCTTGTCAAATTTGCATGTACCCGAAAGCAAGCCCAGGTTGAAATACCTTGTAGCCGTGCGCGCGCTGTGCGAGTTCACAGCCAAGCACGGTGACCTTGACCTGCGCTTCACGCCAGCGCCGTCGGCACACGAAGGGATTGCGGGCCATGCGCTGGTGACGTCCCGGCGGGGTGAAGGCTACCAATCAGAAGTAAGTCTGGAGGGTGAATACAAAGACCTGCGCGTGCGCGGCAGGGCTGATGGTTATGACCCTGTGCAAAACCAGCTCGAAGAAGTGAAAACTTACCGGGGTGACCTGCACCGCATGGCGGACAACCGGCGTGAGCTGCACTGGGCGCAGGTCAAAATTTATGGCTGGCTGCTGTGCCAGGAAAAAAGCCTGTCAGACATCAAGCTGGCGCTGGTTTATTTTGATATTGCCAGCCTGAACGAGACGCTATTAGCCGAGCATTTCACTGCGGCTGCGTTGCAGGAATTTTTTGAAGCGCACTGCGAGCGCTTTCTGCTCTGGGCCAGGCAGGAACTGTCGCACCGCGAAGCGCGAGACACCGCACTCAAGGCGCTGCAGTTTCCGTATGAAGGCTTTCGAGCGGGCCAGCATGACCTGGCTACGGCGGTTTACAAAAGCAGCGTGGCGGGCACCTGCCTGATGGCACAGGCACCGACGGGTATCGGAAAAACCATAGGCACAATTTTCCCGCTGCTCAAGGCCACCCCTGGCCAGCGGCTCGACAAGATTTTCTTTCTGGCGGCGAAGACACCTGGCCGCGCGCTGGCTCTGCATGCGCTGGAGCGCATCCGTGACAGCGTCACA
>JANPFZ010000163.1:0-2906 GCA_031423655.1 Polaromonas sp. | reverse complement strand
GCCGAACCGAGGTGGGCTTTCGGGCCGTAGGCGGTCATGTCACTGTCCCAGCCGAAGGCGCGCTTGCCCATTTTTTCGGCGGTCTGCAGCACGGCCGACGAATCGGTGTTTTGCATCAGCACATCGGCGCCGCCGTTGATCAGCGCGGTGGCGGCTTCGGTTTCTTTCGGCGGATTGAACCACTCATTGACCCACACCACCTTGGTGGTGATCTTCGGGTTGACCGATTGCGCGCCCATCGTGAAGCTGTTGATGTTGCGGATCACCTCGGGAATCGGGATCGAGCCAACCACACCCAGCGTATTGCTCTTGGTCATCTTGCCGGCAATGACGCCCGCCATGTACGCACCTTCATAGGTGCGGCTGTCATAGGTGCGCATGTTCTCGGCGGTCTTGTAGCCGGTAGCGTGCTCGAACTTCACGTCCTTGATGTCGCCGGCGACTTTCAGCATTGGCTCCATGTAGCCGAAAGTGGTGCCGAAAATCAGCTTGTTGCCTTGTGAGGCCATGTCGCGGATGACGCGTTCAGCATCGGCCGACTCGGGCACTTTCTCGACGAAGCTGGTGACGACCTTGTCGCCGTATTCTTTTTCGACCGCTTTGCGGCCGTTGTCGTGCGCAAACGTCCAGCCGCCGTCGCCGACCGGGCCGACGTAGGCAAAGGCGATCTTCAGCGGCTCGGCCTTCGCCGGAGCCGCTGCAGCAGCAGGCGCCGATGCGGCGGGTGCGGGCGCAGCAGCTTCCTTTTTGCCGCAACCGGCCAGGGCTGCCGCAGTCACCGCCGACAGAGCTGCCAGCTTGAACAAAGAACGTTTTTGCAGGTCTGTCATGGCGTTTCGCTTTCTGTAGGGATGAGAAAAAGGTTTGCGTGAAAAAGATCAAAAGCAATTATGCGTGCAAGCGTCAGACTTCCATACTTGAAGCACCCGTCAGGCGCCCGGATAAAACGGCTTGCCGATAGACGTCGGCATGTTCACCCGAATCCACAAGGAGTTATGCGAGATCAATACCAGCACCACGATGGTGGCCAGATACGGCAGCATCGTTAAAAACTGGGTCGGGATGCTGACGCCCAGGCTTTGAAGATGAAACTGCAGCATCGTCACGCCGCCGAACAGATAAGCGCCCAGCAAGACGCGTGCCGGACGCCAGGTGGCAAAGGTGGTCAGCGCCAGCGCAATCCAGCCTTTGCCGGCGATCATGCCTTCGACCCACAGCGGCGTGTAGACCACCGACACATAGGCACCAGCCAGGCCGCACAGCGCACCGCCCGCCACCACAGCGGCCAGCCGGATACGCCGCACCGGGTAGCCGAGCGCGTGCGCCGATTCGGGGCTTTCGCCGACGGAGCGAAGCACCAGACCGGCGCGTGTGCGGTACAAAAACCAGATCAGCCCGGCCGTCAGCGCCATCGCCAGATAGACCATCGGATGCTGGCGAAACAGCGCCGGGCCAATGAAAGGAATGTCGGCCAGAAAAGGAATCGGAAACTGCGCTTGCTCGGGCAGTTTCTCCTGCACGTACTTAATCCCGGCAAAGGCGGAAAAACCGGCGCCGAACAGACTCAGCGCCAGACCGGTGGCGTACTGGTTGGTGTTGAGCCAGATCACCAGCAGACCAAAAATGGCAGCCAACACCGCGCCGGCGGCCATGCCTGCGGCAAAACCGAGCCAGATATTGCCGCTGTGCACCACAGTGGCAAAACCGGCGATGGCAGCGCACAGCATCATGCCCTCGGCCCCCAGGTTCACAATGCCGGCTTTTTCGTTGATCAGCAGTCCGAGCGCGGCGAAGGCAAGCACGGTGCCGGCACTGAGGGTGGCGGCGATCAGCAAGGCGGCTGAATTCATCAGCGCACTCCCTTCGCGGCCAGCGTCGGTGTTCTCGAAAACTTGATGCGGTAAGCCATCAAGGTGTCGCAGGCCAGCAGGTTGAACAGCAGCAGTCCCTGAAACGCGCCAGTGAGTGATTTCGGCAGCCCCAGCCGCGACTGCGCCAGCTCGCCGCCGATGTAAAACATGCTCATCAAAATCGCCGAAAACACCACACCGACCGGATGCAGCCGCCCGACAAACGCGACGATGATCGCGGCAAAACCATAGCCGGCCGGCACATAGCTTGTCAGCTGACCAATCGGCCCCGCCACTTCAAGCGCACCGGCCAGACCGGCCGCGCCGCCCGAAGTCAGCAGCGCCACCCACAGCGCACGGCGCGAAGAAAATCCGGCGTAGCGCGCAGCCGCGGGTGCCAGGCCGCTGACCTCTTGCCGGAAACCCGCGTAGGTGCGGAACAGAAAAAGCCACAGCAGGGCGACACCCAGCAGGGCCAGCACGATGCCGATGTTGACGCGTGAGCCGGCCATCAAGCGCGGAATCTGCGTCACGGCCTCAAACGTTTTGGTCTGCGGAAAGTTGTAGCCGGCCGGGTCTTTCCACGGCCCGAACACCAGATAACTCAGCACCATGTCGGCCACATACACCAGCATCAGGCTGACCAGAATTTCGTTCGCATTGAAGCGGTCACGCAGCACCGCCGTGATGCCAGCCCACGCCATGCCGCCTGCCACGCCGGCCAGCAAGATCGCAGGAATGATCCACGCCCCGGTGGTTTTGTCAGCCAGTAGCGCCACACCGCCCGCTGCGACGGCACCGATAACAAACTGCCCTTCGGCGCCAATGTTCCAGACGTTGGAGCGAAAGCACACCGACAGCCCCAGCGCGATGATCAGCAGCGGGGTAGCTTTCACCATCAACTCGCCCAGCGCGTACGGCGACTTGATCGGTTCCCAGAAAAAAACCTGCAGGCCGCGCACCGGGTCTTTGCCGAGCGCGGCGAACAGCAGCACGCCGATGACCACCGTGACCAGCAAGGCCAGCACCGGCGACGCGTAGGTCCAGAATCTCGAA
>JANPFZ010000162.1:0-17136 GCA_031423655.1 Polaromonas sp. | reverse complement strand
GAATTTACTGTGAGACAAAAATGACCTACAAAGCCCCCCTCAAAGACATGCTGTTCAACATTCAGCACATCGCGAACATCGAAGAAGTTGCAAAGATACCGGGCTTCGAAGAGGCAGGTTTTGAAACCGCGCAGGCAGTGCTGGAAGAGTGCGCTAAGTTCAACGAAGGCGTGCTGTCGCCGCTGAACTGGGCCGGTGACCAGAACCCGTCGAGCTTCAAGGCCGGCGTCGTCACGACCACGCCCGGTTTCAAGGAGGCGTTCAAACAATACGTCGAAGGCGGCTGGCAAGGTTTGCAACACCCAGCCGACTACGGCGGTCAGGGCCTGCCGAAAACCATTGGTGCGGCTTGCGGCGAAATGCTTAACTCGGCCAACATGAGTTTTGCGCTGTGCCCCTTGCTGAGCGACGGTGCGATTGAAGCACTGCTGACGGCGGGCTCTGATGAGCTCAAGGCTGTCTATCTTGAAAAACTCGTCAGCGGCCAATGGACCGGCACGATGAACCTGACCGAACCGCAAGCAGGCTCGGACCTGGCGATGGTGCGCAGCCGCGCCGAGCCGCAAGCCGATGGCAGCTACAAGGTCTTTGGCACCAAGATCTACATCACCTACGGTGAGCACGACATGGCCGAGAACATCGTCCATTTGGTGCTGGCCCGCGTGTCGGGCGCGCCTGAAGGCGTTAAGGGCATCAGCTTGTTTGTGGTGCCCAAATTCAGGGTGAACCAAGATGGCTCGGTGGGTGAACGCAACGACGTGCAGTGCGTCAGCATCGAACACAAACTTGGCATCAAGGCCTCACCCACCGCCGTGCTGCAATACGGCGACAAAGGCGGCGCTGTTGGCTATGTCGTCGGTGAAGAAAACCGCGGCCTTGAATACATGTTCATCATGATGAACTCGGCCCGCTACGCTGTCGGCATGCAGGGCATTGCGATTGCCGAAATGGCCTATCAAAAAGCGGTGGCCTTCGCCAAAGACCGCGTGCAGAGCCGGCCGGTCGATGGATCGATCAAGGCCAGCGCACCCATCATTCACCACCCGGACGTCAAGCGCATGCTGATGACCATGCGCGCTTATGTCGAAGGCTGCCGTGCGATGGCCTCAGGCGCGGCTGCGGCTTACGACGCCGCGCATCACCACTCGGATGCTGACGTACGCAAGCAGAACGAAGCCTTCTATGAATTCATGGTGCCGCTGGTCAAGGGTTACAGCACCGAGATGAGTCTGGACGTGACCTCGATGGGCGTACAGGTGCATGGTGGTATGGGCTTCATTGAAGAAACCGGTGCGGCGCAGTACCTGCGTGACGCCAGGATTCTGACGATTTACGAAGGCACAACGGCCATTCAGGCCAATGACCTGATCGGCCGCAAAACGTCACGTGATGGCGGGCAGACGGCCAAAGCGATTGCGGCACAGATCGAGGCTACCGAAGGCGAACTGATGGCGCAGGGCAGCGCCGATGCAATAGCGGTCAGCAAGCGGCTCACCGCTGCGCGCCAGGCTTTTTTGGACGTGGTCGACTTTGTTGTCAGCCACACCAAGACCAGGCCCAACGCCGCATTTGCCGGCAGCGTGCCTTACCTGATGCTGGCGGGCAACGTGGTGGCAGGCTGGCAGATGGCAAGGTCGCTGCTGGCCGCGCAGCAGCAGCTGGACAAGGGCGTTGATGCAGATTTCATGCGCGCAAAAATTACCACGGCGCGCTTCTATGCCGATCACCTGCTGACCAAAGCCCCCGGCCTGCGCGACAGCATTGTGGAAGGCGCAGACAGCGTCACGGCGCTCGCGATTGAGGCATTCTGAGGTCAGCATCGACGACTGGGTTGCTATTAATTTTGTAGCTTCTTGCGCACTTATTACATGGGCTAGAGGCCAGTTCGGTCATTAAATCCGATACTCACAGCTTCAAGGGCTTCAATGCCCAAAGAGAATAAAACAATGTCAAGACTTCCCGGACCGCTCGCCAATCTTCCGCTGCCCATCATCGGCTCGCCACTGTTCATCATCAGCAACCCCAAGCTCGTGATTGCGCAATGCAAGGCCGGTGTGGTCGGTGCCATGCCCGCGCTCAATGCACGCCCGGCCTCGCAACTTGACGAGTGGCTGGCCGAGATCACCGAGACGCTGGCGGCCTACAACAAAGCCAATCCTGCCAATCCTGCAGCGCCGTTTGCCATCAACCAGATCGTCCACAAGTCCAACGACCGGCTGCAGCACGACATGGAAATGTGCGTCAAGTACAAGGTACCGATCATCATCACCAGCCTGGGCGCGCGTGAAGACATCAATGCAGCAGCGCACAGCTACGGCGGCGTCGTGCTGCACGACATCATCAACAACAAATTTGCCCACAAGGCGATTGAAAAAGGTGCCGACGGCCTGGTGGCTGTGGCCGCTGGCGCGGGCGGCCATGCCGGCGTGAAAAGCCCGTTCGCCCTGATCCAGGAAATCCGCCAGTGGTTCGACGGCCCGATTGCCTTGTCGGGCGCGATCTCGACCGGCGGCGCCGTGCTGGCCGCGCAGGCCATGGGCGCCGACTTTGCCTACATCGGCTCGGCTTTCATTGCGACCGAAGAAGCGCGGGCCTCTGATGCCTACAAGCAGGCCATCGTCGAAAGCAATTCAGACGACATCGTCTACAGCAACCTATTCACCGGCGTCCATGGCAACTACCTGGCGCCGTCGATTCGCGCCGCCGGCATGGACCCCGACAAGCTGCCCGAGAGCGACGCCAGCAAGATGAATTTCGGCGGCGACAAAACGAAAGCCTGGAAAGATATCTGGGGCTGCGGGCAGGGCATAGGCGCCGTCAGCAAGGTGCAAAGTACGGCTGATTTTGTCGCACAGCTGAAGCGCGAATACGCGCAGGCACGCGCCAGCCTGTCGCTGTAGGGTGTAGCTGGCGACGGTGTGTCTTGTGATAACCACCCCCGCCCAGCGCCTTCCCGCGCTCGACGCCCTCAAGGGTCTTTGCTGCATGCTGATCGTCTGGCATCACCTCGCGTTTTATGGCCCGATGTCGGATGTGGTTCATCCCTATGCGCCTTGGCTGACGGGTTGGTTGTACGACTACAGCCGCATGGCGGTGCAAGTGTTTCTGGTTGTTGCCGGCTTTTTGGCGGCGGCGTCGCTCGCGCCTCAGGGCGTGGCCCGATTCACTCAACCCGGTCGGCTGATCCTCAGGCGTTACCGCCGGATCGTGCTGCCGTATCTGGTGGCGGTGACGGCGAGTGTGCTGGTGGCCGCGCTGGTGCGTCCCTGGTTTGACCACAGCTCGGTGCCCGCTGCGCCGACGTGGCTTCAGCTTATCGCGCATGCTTTTCTTTTGCAGGATTTGCTGGGCCAGGAGGCCCTGTCTGCGGGCATCTGGTACGTGGCCATTGATCTTCAGCTGTTCGCCGTCTGTGTACTGCTGTTCAGCGTTGCGCACCGGCTCAGGCAACGCTGGCCCGGTTTGCCTGATCGGCTCGGTGCGTGGCTGGTAAGCGGGCTGGCGTTGCTGTCGCTGTTCTTTTTTAACCGCCAGCCCGGCATGGATACAACGGCGCTGTATTTCTTTGCTTCCTACGCCTTGGGCATGGTGGCTTTCTGGGTTGCCGCGCAAGCCAGTACTTCCACGCGGACGCTATGGATTCTGTGCGTAGCTGCCGTGTGTACGCTGGCGCTGGTGCTCGACTTCAGAGGGCGGCAGGCGTTGGCTATGACAGTGGCGCTGCTGCTGGTCTGGCTTCAGTCGGCCTGGCAAGCTGGGCGCGCGCGAAATGGTTTGAGACTGCGCTGGCTGGAGCAGATCGGGCTGATGTCGTACTCGATCTTTTTAATTCACTTTCCGGTTTGCGTTTTGGTAAATGCGGTCGTCAGCTATTTCTGGCCTGCGCAGCTTTTGGCTAACGCGGCTGGACTCGTGGCAGCGTTTGCGCTGTCACTGCTGGCCGGCGCTGCGCTCTATCGCGGCGTTGAAGCCCGTACGATAAAAGCGACGCGCTTGCCGCTTGCAAGCGTCGCACCGTGTTGAGTCAGAAAACAGCTTTTGCCTGACGCTATGACACTGCACCCAGCTCCTCTTCCGGGCTATTTACTAAACGAAAAGTGCCTCTAGCTCGCGTGAAAACAGCGCAAACAGCTATTTAAATGATAGCTCGTTCATCGTGTTACGACGCACCGCCAGATCGGGCGGCGATCAACATGGCGCCCGCCACCAGAGCAGTTCCCGGCAGCAGCAAGCTGCGCGCGCGCGAGCGGATTTGCGTGATGCCGTACCGCGAAGTCAGCCGCAGTCAAGCTCGGGGACCTTGCAATGCATCGACAAGTGTGAAGATGCCGCTTTCACGGATGAGCTTCGGCATCGGCGTCGATGACCTCAACGACATCCATGCCGTAAACCGGGGTGCTCCAGCAGCATATAGAGCATCGTTATCGATAGAAATTGCCTCTAGTCCCTTTAGAACTTGGGCTGACAGCTATAAAAATAATAGCTATGAGAAAGTTGGTCGCAGACAGTGCATGGCGATGAATGAATCGATATACTGTGTTTTAAAACAGTATAAATAGTTAGTGAAGAACTCCAAACCAGCCGCAGCCGCATGACCGAAGCCCTCATTCCCATCCACGCCATCAAGGGCCGGGGCACCGCCACGCGCATGCCGCACCGCTTTGAAAAAGACGCGCGCAGTGCGTGGGACGATGGCTGGGGCACGCTGGAAGCAGCGGCCAATGCAGACGCGCCACGGCTGGAAACCGAGCTGCGTTTTGAAGACGCGAAAAGTGCCATCAGCCGCAACGATTCGCCCGACATTCATTTCGATTACTCGGTCAACCCCTATCGCGGCTGCGAGCACGGCTGCGTGTATTGCTTTGCGCGGCCCACGCACAGCTACCTCAATCTATCGCCGGGGCTGGACTTCGAAACCAAAATCATTGCCAAGCGCAATATCGTGCAGGCGCTTCGTGCTGATCTGGGCAAGCGAAGCTATGTGCCGAAGCTGCTCAACATCGGCTCGGCCACTGATTGCTACCAGCCCGTGGAGCGTGAGCTGAAGTTGACGCGCGGTTTGATCGAGGTGATGCAAGAAGTGCGGCATCCGTTTTCGCTCGTCACCAAGTCGAGTGGGGTGGAGCGTGACCTGGACCTGATTGCGCCCATGGCGGCCGACAGGCTAGCTGCCGTTTACATCACCATCACCACGCTGGACGGCGAGCTGGCGCGAAGGCTCGAACCGCGCGCCGCTGCTCCGCACCGGCGTTTGCGCACGATTGAAACGCTGGTTGCCGCTGGCATTCCGGTCGGCGTCAGCGTGGCACCGCAGATTCCGTTCGTCAACGAAGACATGGAGCAGGTGCTGGAGGCCGCCTGGCAGGCCGGCGCGCGGTCTGCTTTTTATACCGTGGTGCGCCTGCCGTGGGAGGTGGCGCCTATCTTCAGGGAGTGGCTGGAACTGCACTACCCGCAGCGCGCGGCCCGCATCATGGCGCGTATTCATGACATGCGCGATGGAAAGGATTACGACAGTGATTTTTCAACGCGCATGAAAGGCAGCGGCCTATGGGCTGACCTGATTCGCCAGCGCTTCGAGAAAGCCTGCGCGCGGCTGGGTTTTAATCGCGAGCGCATTGAGCTGGACCTGGGCCAGTTCAAGCGACCGTGCGCAGTGGGGCAAAGCGACCTTTTCTAGCAAGATGAGGTCGTTCTGACGATGGCGCCTGCCGGGCTGTCAGGAAGCCAACTGGCTGGCGTGATGCTGAAGGTGATCTGCGATAAAGCTGGCGATGAAATAGTAGCCATGGTCATAGCCATCATGCCGCCGCAGGCTCAAAGCCTGGCCCGCGGTTTTGCAGGCTGCCTCAAACAAATGCGGATGCAACTGCTCCGCCAGAAATTTGTCGGCCAGTCCCTGGTCGATGAGCATTCCACCGGGGAAGGGCGCGCTGCCCATTGCGGCCATCAGCGCGGTGGCATCGTGCGCGGCCCAGCGCGATTCGTCAGCACCCAGATAGGCGGTGAAAGCCTTGCGGCCCCAAGGGCACTGGCTGGGTGCGCAGATCGGGGCCAGTGCAGAAACTGACTGAAAAAGCGTCCGGTGCCGCAGCGCCAGCGTGAGCGCGCCATGGCCACCCATCGAATGGCCAAAGATGCCGATGCGCGTCCCGTCAATCGGTAGAAAGCGGGTGACGAATGCCAGCAACTCGGCGGTGAGGTAGCTTTCCATGCGGTAGTTTTTGGACCACGGCGGCTCTGTGGCGTCAAGATAAAACCCGGCGCCGACGCCCATATCCCAGCTGTCGGCCTCACCCGCGATGTTCGCGCCACGCGGGCTGGTGTCGGGCGCAATCAATGCCAAACCCAACTCACTGGCCAGCCGCTGCGCACCGGCCTTCGTCATGAAGGTTTCTTCGTTGCAGGTCAAACCGGCGAGGTACATCACGGCAGGAACGGGCCCCTGCTGCGCCTGCGGCGGAAGGAAGACGGAAAACCGCATTGGCAAGCCGATGACCGATGACGGATGCTCGTAAAAAGTTTGCGTCCCGCCAAAGCAGCGATGCTCGGAAAGAAGTTGGGCTGGTGTTGTCATGAATTTTTCAGTCGGTTTGAATGGCAGCACGCCACGATGTCACCAGTTCAAGCACCGCATCAGCAAACACTTGCGGCACTTCCTGCGGCAGGTTGTGGCCGACGCCGGGAACGTGACGATGGGATCGCGGGCCGGTGAAATAGCGCGCCTGTTGTGCCGCCGTGGCCGGTGGACGCACGCCGTCGTCGGCCCCATCGAAGGTGATGCTGGGTACGGTGATGGCGGGCTGGGCGGCCAGGCGTTGTTCGATATCCAGCAGCGCCGGATCGCCCGCAGCCAATCCGAAGCGGTGGCGATAGGACTGAATCACCACGTCGACGAAGTCCGGGTTGTCGAAGGCGGCGGCGCTGCGCTCGAAGGTGGCGTCGTCGAAGGGCCAGGTCGGCGACCACAGCTTCCACAGCAAGCGGCAAACGGCCCGCCGGTCAGCCGTCAGCCCGGCGCGGCCACGTTCGTTGTGAAAGTAGTACTGATACCAGAGGCTGCGTTCATTTTCTGGCGTGTCCGGCGTCATTGCCGTGGCAATGTTCTGGATGTTGTAGCTGTTCAATGACACGAGGCCGGCGCAGCGCTCCGGCCACAGTGCAGCCACCACGCAGGCAGCGCGGCCTCCCCAGTCGTAGCCGGCCAGCACAGCGCGTTCAATCGCCAGCGCATCCATCAGCGCGAGCAGGTCGGCACCGAGTGCTGCCTGCTCGCCTGAACGCGGCGTGGCGTCGCTCAGAAACCGCGTCGGACCAAAGCCGCGCAGGTAAGGCACGATGACGCGGCAACCCTGCGCTGCCAGTACAGGTGCCACTTCAACATAGGCGTGAATATCGTAAGGAAAGCCGTGCATCAGGAAGACAGGCGCTCCGTCTGCGGGGCCGGTCTCATAGAGCGCCACGTCGAGCACGCCCGCCTGGATGCTGCGGAGCGGTTGAAGGTTTTTCATTGCTATTAATTAAGTAGCTACTTGCGCAGGTTTTGCGGGGGCTGCAGCCCTAAAATTCTTTATAAAAGGTCGCATGGCCACAGATCAGTACAGCACCACGCCGCGAATCGACTCGCCGCGCTTCATCAAATCAAAGCCCTTGTTGATGTCTTCAAGCGGCATCGTGTGCGTGATCAGGTCGTCGATGTTGATCTTGCCTTCCATGTACCAGTCGACAATTTTCGGCACGTCGGTGCGGCCGCGCGCGCCGCCAAAGGCCGAGCCTTCCCACTTGCGGCCGGTGACGAGCTGGAACGGCCGGGTGCTGATTTCTGCACCGGCTTCGGCCACGCCGATGATGATGCTGCGGCCCCATCCCTTGTGCGTACATTCCAGCGCCTGGCGCATCACTTTCGTGTTGCCGATGCATTCAAAGCTGTAGTCGGCTCCGCCGTCGGTCAATTGCACGATGGCGTCCACCACGTTCTCGACGTTCGTGGGGTTGATGAAATGCGTCATGCCGAATTTGCGCGCCATGGCTTCGCGCTCGGGGTTTAAGTCAACGCCGATGATCTTGTCGGCTCCGACCATTTTTGCGCCCTGAATCACATTCAGTCCGATGCCGCCCAGGCCAAACACCACCACGTTGGCACCGGCCTCAACCTTGGCAGTGAACAGCACGGCACCGATGCCGGTCGTGACGCCGCAGCCGATGTAGCAGACTTTGTCGAACGGCGCGTCTTCACGGATTTTGGCGAGTGAAATCTCAGGCGCCACGGTGTAGTTACTGAAGGTCGACGTGCCCATGTAGTGAAAAATAGGCTTGCCGTCCAGGCTGAAGCGGCTGGTCGCGTCGGGCATCAAGCCTTTGCCCTGCGTGCCGCGAATCAGCTGGCACAGATTGGTTTTGCGGCTCAGGCAAAACTTGCATTGGCGGCATTCGGGCGTGTAGAGCGGAATGACGTGATCGCCTTTTTTGAGCGTTGTTACGCCCGGCCCCACATCGACCACAATGCCCGCGCCTTCATGGCCGAGGATGGCGGGAAAAATGCCTTCCGGGTCGGCGCCCGACAGCGTGTAGTAGTCGGTGTGGCAGATGCCGGTGGCCTTGATCTCGACCAGCACTTCGCCGAATTTCGGGCCTTCCAGGTCAACGGTTTCGATGGTCAGGGGTTGGCCTGATTGCCAGGCGACAGCAGCTTTGGTTTTCATATATTTTCTGGGTTGGTAAGTGGAGGGTGCGGCGCTTTGCTCGCGCAAAGCGATTTTGTCTGATTTTCCCCAGGCTGCTGCGCCCTTTTTTTCCAGCGGTTAAAGCACCCGCTGCCAGAAGTCGCTGCCGCAGACAATCAGGCAGCCAAGAAGTGCTCGGTTAACTAAAAACCTTCCATAGCCAATAGACTACGTGCGCAAGCAGCTATTAAATGTATAGCTTCGTCAGTGCAGGAGCGCTTTCTTTTGATTACACCGGGTACTTTGCGGGCCGGCTGTCAGACAGCAGTTTTTTGTATTCCGAGAAAAGCTTGTGCTCCCATTTCACGGCCTTGCCGTTCTTCAGCAGCCGCCAATACTGCCGAATCACCGCACCTTTCATCCAGGGCTTGCGTGGGCCGATGAAATGAATGATCTTGATCGTCGGACCGTTTTTTCCAGGCCGTTGCGAAAATTGTTGCGGCAGCCGGAAGCCATGCTTTTCAATGTACAAGTCCAGGTAGCACTGAAACAGGTTATAGCCTTGGTCCAGCTGCAGCGCCGGCGTGGCCCGCCAATCAGGGTAGTAGGCATTGATCAAGTCCTGGTCGCCTAGGGCCTGTCCGCCCATCGCGGCGACTTCCGCGAGCGCTTTTGGCAGCGTCGCGAAAATCCCGTCGGCGAGTTCGGCCTCGGGCTCAATTACCATCAGACCGCCGTTGAGGCGAGTAAAGTCACTTTCCACCAGCAGCCCCGCCGCCACGGCTGACATGTGCGGCTTGTCAAACAACTCGTCCATGTTTTCAAGAACGATCATGTCGCTGTCAACGTACACCAGTTTGTCAAATCCGGGCAAACTGAAAAGGTGAACCTTGTCGAAGGTATGGCCCCAGTGGCCGTTGTTCTCAACCATGTCTTTCGGTATCGCGGTGGTCTGCGGAATGCGTCGCACGATGATGCCTGCACTTTCAAGTACGGTATCAATTTCAGGGGCAATGTGCGCCGAAATAGCGGTCGCAAAAGGGTAGGGCGTTCCCGTGCGTTTGAGTGACTCGTGCAAGGCCAGCACACCGGGAAGGTAGCTTTCGGTGCTGAGCAAGGTGATGTATGCGCGCAAAAAAATACTCCTGTAAAAAATCGGCTGATGCTGGAGCCGCACGCAAGACAAGAATAAAAAAAAGTCGACCACCAATGGACAGCCTTCAGACCTGACTAAAACTTTAACGTGAAGCTGGTTGATACGCTGTAGGGCGTTTTCCCGTTTTGGTGACGCCCGCCTCGCCTTCGCAAAGACTGATCATTCGTTCATCCAAAAAAAATGCCGGAACACGTCCGGCATTGCATCCCGTTGAGAAAGCGGGGCTTTGGTTCGCACGAAGCGTCAAACGTTGAAAAAGCCCTTCAGCTTGTCTGCCCAGCCCTCTTCGCTGGGCGAATGCTTGCCGGCGCCTTTTTTCAATGACTCATCAAGCTCTTTGAGCAGCTTGCGCTGATG
This sequence comes from Polaromonas sp., assembly GCA_031423655.1. Lineage (GTDB taxonomy): Bacteria > Pseudomonadota > Gammaproteobacteria > Burkholderiales > Burkholderiaceae_C > Polaromonas. The sequence continues at coordinate 6,960 of JANPFZ010000162.1, read as the reverse complement.
CTCGGTTAGTTTGACGGGCGTCTCGACCGTGATGTGGCAATACAGGTCACCCGGATAGCTGGCGCGCACGCCCTTGATGCCTTTGCCGCGCAGGCGAAACTGTTTGGCGGCCTGCGTGCCTTCGGGAATGTCAATCGCCGCCTTGCCCGCCAGCGTCGGCACCTCGATCTCACCGCCAAGCGCTGCGGTCGTGAAGCTGATGGGCACCGCGCAATGCAGATCATCGCCGTCACGCTCGAAAATATCGTGCTTCCTCAAGCGGATCTCGATGTAAAGGTCACCCGGCGGGCCGCCGTTGGTACCGGGCTCCCCATTGCCGGTCGAACGAATACGCATGCCGTCATCGATGCCCGCCGGAATCTTGACTTCCAGGGTTTTGTTGTTTTTCGTTTTGCCGACGCCGTGGCAGCTGGTGCAGGGCTCGGGAATCAGTTTGCCAGTGCCCTTGCACTGCGGGCAGGTCTGCTGCACGCTGAAGAAACCCTGGCGCATTTGCACCACGCCGTGGCCGTGGCAGGTGGTGCAGTTGACCACTTTGGTGCCGGGTTTGGCGCCGCTGCCGCGGCAGGTGTTGCAGTCGTCCCAGCTCGGCACGCGTATCTGCGCGTCCTTGCCAGCGGCCGCTTCTTCCAGCGTGATTTCCATCGCATAGCTCAAGTCGCCGCCACGGTAAACCTGCCTGCCGCCACGCTGCGCGCCTGCCCGTTGCTGGCCGTTGAACACGTCACCAAAGATGTCGCCGAAAGCTTCCGCAAAGCCGCCGAAGCCCTCGCCGCCAGCGCCGCCGCGCATGTTCGGGTCTACCCCGGCGTGGCCGTACTGGTCGTAGGCTGCGCGTTTCGCGCTGTCGGAAAGCATCTCGTAGGCTTCCTTGCCTTCCTTGAATTTTTCCTCTGCCGCTTTGCCCGAGTCGCCCTGATTGCGGTCAGGGTGGTGCTTCATCGCCAGCTTGCGATAGGCTTTTTTTATGTCTTCATCGCTGGCATTTTTTGGAACGCCGAGCGTGTCGTAGTAGTCTTTTTTTGCCATGAAACTGCGTGATCAGTGATTAAAAATAAGGGGCTTGAAAGCGCGAAAGCGGAAGCCGGGTTTGATGCCGTATTCCGCTTCGTTTCAGGAGGGCATGACCCTCATGAAAACCATCAGCCTTTTTTGACTTCCTTGACTTCGGCATCAACGACGTTGTCGTCGGCCGGCTTGGCTTGCGCCTGTTCCGCACCAGCGCCTGCAGCCGGTCCGGCTGCAGCATCGCCACCGGCAGCTTGTGATGCCTGCATGTCGGCGTACATTTTCTCGCCCAGCTTCTGGCTGGCTTCCATCAGTGCGGCGTTCTTCGACTCGATGGCGGCTTTGTCTTCGCCTTTGAGTGCTTCTTCCATGTCCTTGATGGCGGTCTCAATCTTCTCTTTCTCGCCGCCGTCGAGCTTGTCGCCGTATTCGAGCAGCGATTTTTTCACGCTGTGTACCATCGCCTCGGCGTTGTTTTTTGCCTGCACGAACTCGACTTTTTCCTTGTCGGCAACCGCATTCAGTTCAGCGTCTTTCACCATCTGCTGAATCTCTGCTTCGCTGAGGCCCGAGTTGGCCTTGATCGTGATCTTGTTTTCCTTGCCGGTGCCTTTGTCTTTCGCGCCTACATGCAAAATGCCGTTGGCGTCGATGTCGAAGGACACTTCAATTTGCGGCGTGCCGCGAGAGGCTGGCGGAATGCCTTCGAGGTTAAATTCGCCCAGCGCCTTGTTGCCGGAAGCAATTTCACGCTCGCCCTGAAACACCTTGATGGTGACGGCGGGCTGGTTGTCTTCGGCAGTCGAAAAAGTCTGCGCGAACTTGGTCGGGATGGTCGTGTTTTTCTTGATCATCTTGGTCATCACGCCGCCCATGGTCTCAATACCCAGCGACAGTGGCGTCACGTCCAGCAGCAGCACATCAGTGCGGTCGCCCGAGAGCACCTGACCCTGAATGGCGGCGCCCACAGCGACGGCCTCATCGGGATTCACGTCCTTGCGCGGTTCCTTGCCGAACAGCTCTTTGACCTTTTCCTGAACCTTGGGCATGCGGGTCTGGCCACCGACCAGAATCACGTCATGGATGTCAGCGGCGGTGACGCCAGCATCTTTCATGGCGGTACGGCAAGGCGCCATCGTGCGCTCGATCAGCTCGTCTACCAAACTTTCGAGCTTGGCGCGGGTCAGCTTGACCAGCAAGTGCTTGGGGCCTGACGCCGGGTCATGCGCGATGTAGGGAATGTTGACCTCGGTCTGCGCGCTGTTCGAAAGCTCGATCTTGGCTTTCTCGGCCGAGTCTTTCAGGCGCTGCAGGGCCACCACGTCTTTGCTCAGGTCGATGCCGCTGTCTTTCTTGAATTCGGCCACGATGTGGTCGATGACGCGCTGGTCGAAGTCTTCACCGCCCAGGATGGTGTCGCCGTTGGTCGACAGCACTTCAAATTGTTTTTCACCGTCCACGTCGGCAATTTCGATGATGGAGATGTCGAACGTGCCGCCGCCCAGGTCATACACCGCAATCTTGCGATCACCTTTTTCCTGCTTGTCCAGGCCGAAGGCCAGTGCGGCTGCGGTAGGCTCGTTGATGATGCGTTTGACATCCAGACCGGCAATGCGGCCGGCGTCTTTGGTGGCCTGGCGCTGTGCGTCGTTGAAATACGCGGGCACCGTGATCACGGCGTCGGTGACCGGCTCGCCGAGGTAGTCTTCGGCGGTTTTCTTCATCTTGCGCAGGATGTCGGCGCTGACCTGCTGGGCAGACATTTTCTTGCCGCGCACTTCAACCCAGGCGTCGCCGTTGTCGGCTGCAACGATCGAGTAAGGCATCAGCGTGATGTCTTTCTGGACTTCTTTTTCACTGAATTTGCGGCCTATCAAACGCTTGACGGCGTACAGCGTGTTCTTCGGGTTGGTCACAGCCTGGCGCTTGGCCGACGTGCCGACCAGCACTTCGCCATCTTCCTGATAGGCCACGATGGACGGCGTGGTGCGTGCGCCTTCAGAGTTCTCAATCACGCGCGGCGTGTTGCCTTCCATGATGGAAACACAGCTGTTGGTCGTGCCCAAGTCGATGCCAATAATTCTTCCCATGATCTTCTCCTGCTTTTTTGGTTTGCTAAAAATTAATCGAGGCGGCGAACTGTCCGGACGCCTTGTTGCCTGCTGTGAATAAGAGGTTCGACAGGCATGTCGATGAGTTGTGGATAAGTGGTGACAACTTCAAGCCCATGCGTCGGTTTTTTGTGGCTGGTTTTTTGTGACTATTTCGGTGCCGCCACAGTGACCAGCGCGGGGCGAAGTATTCGGTCGGCAATCAGGTAGCCTTTTTGCAGCACGGTCACCACCGTGTTGGCCTCCTGATCGGCTGGAACCACACTGATGGCCTGGTGCTGGTGCGGGTCAAACTTCGCGCCGGCTGCGGGGCTGATTTCAATAACCCGGTTGCGCTCCAGCGCACTTCTGAGCTGCTTGAGCGTAGCCTCGGCACCTTCGCGAATCTGCTGCGGCGTGGCGTCTTTGATGGCCAAACCCGCCTCCAGGCTGTCTGTCACAGGAAGCAGGCTTTCGGCGAAGTTCTCTACGGCAAACTTGCGGGCTTTTGAAATTTCGTCATCTGCGCGGCGCCGGGCGTTTTCGGCTTCGGCCTTGGCGCGCAGATAGCTGTCAGACAGTTCGGTATTTTTGGCCTGGAGCGTCGCCACTTCGGCCTGCGCAATGGTCAGAGCGTCAAATTCATTGGCAGCTTGCGCCGCCTCCAGCTCTTCCGCGCTGGGCTCCCCGGTCAGGGATTGATTGGGTTCGGATGGATTGTTTTCGGACATGAGTGATCAGGCTGATTGAACTAACAAGGCCCAGAGCTTGGGGCTTGAAGGCCCTTTTCAAGGCAGGGGATTAAGTTTTTGCAAAAAAGGTTTTTTTTGCCCGCGCGGGCGGTTTGGCTCAAGCGGCGTGAATGCTCCTGACACAAACCCGGTCGCTATGGTTTTAATAGCTGCTTGCGAACATATTCTGCGGGCTGGAGACCAAAAACGATCACAAAGCGAAAGCCATGTCGAGCTTGATGTCGAAAGGGCGTCAGAGCTAGCGCGGACGAAAAAAAACAGGCAGCAAGCCTGTTTTTTGCGCCGCGCCACCTGGGCGCCAACCGTTATTTTTTCTTGACCGCAGCAACTTTGGTCTGGCTCACCACCCACTTGCTGGCAAATGCCTGCAGGTCGTTCAGGCGCTTGAGCAAGTCTGCACCCAGCGGGGTGACGTTGTAACCATGGCTGTCATGGCCCATCAGGCCGGCGGCACGCAGTTCCTTGATGCGTGTATTCAAGGTGTTCGGGGTGATGCTGCCAACGCTGTCCTGCAACAGGCGAAATGTCTGCGGGTGGCCGTCTTTCAGCGCCCACAAAACGCGCAGGGCATAACGTGATTCCAGCAACTCAAGCAATTGGCTGACAGCTGCATTTTCTTTGGCGCTCATTTTTTATCTCCTCTATTCACAATGAAAGTGGGGGGTGGATTTTGGCAAGTTTTGTGCAAATCTGATGCAAAAAGCTCTACCCAAATATAACGCAAAAATCTCCATTGCTACGAGTTTTATAGCTACTCGCGCCCGCAGGGTGTGGTCTCGAGCGCTAAAAGTTCTGGTAAATAGCGACAAGAGCGTTGGCGGCGTGGTTCTGAAAGTGCAGCAAAAAGCCGGTTTCCGTGGGTAATTCAAGATTTTGACTTGCTGTGACCACTCAGGGATTGGCCAAGGTGGAAGCTGGTGATTGGTAGGTTGTCATACAACTTTGATTGGCGCCGTTTCGCGCATTTTGATGGCGCGGCAAGCTTGAGTTTGCCGTGAGCGTGATGGTATTCGGACTAGATCGTATGTGCGTTGGTGCCGCGCCGCAGGCGCTCGCGGCTGTTGGAAAGATGCGTCCGCATGGCGGCGCGCGCGGCCTCTGCGTCCTGGTTGCGAATCGCGTGGTAGATGCTTTCATGCTCGGCGTGGACGCGCTGTAAATAGTTCAAGCGGCCCTCGGGCGCGTTTTGCGCGGTGTTCACGCGCGTGCGCGGACTGATCATGGTTCCAAGGTAGGTCATCAGGTCGGCAAAGTGCCGGTTGCCAGTGGCGCGCGCCACTTCCATGTGGAACTGGAAGTCGGGTGGTACCGCATCGGAGTCGCGCTTGATGGAATCGCTGAAGGCCAGCAGCGCAGCTTCCATGGCTTGGAGATTGACGCTGGTTCTCCTCAGGGCTGCCAGTCCTGCAGCCTCGGTTTCCAGGCTGATGCGAAGCTCCAGCACCGAAATAACATCGGCCACCGTGGCGAAGTCTGCGGCCGCAATTTTGAAATTGCCGGCATCTGGCGGCGGCAATATAAACGTGCCAATGCCGTGCCGAGTTTCCACCAGCCCCGAAGCCTGAAGCCGCGACAGCGACTCGCGAACCACGGTGCGGCTGACGTCGAAGCGCACCATGATTTCGGCCTCGGTGGGCAGTTTGTCACCGGCCTTCAATTGCCCGTCACGAATACGGGCGGCCAGACTCTCCACAATCTCGCTCACGAGCCCGCGGGGGCGGCGGCTACCCAGGGCTTGCACACCCGCAGCCGGGGAGGGCGTTTCAGCAGCCACGTTAGGGGTTTTCCTTGTCTGCATGAAAAGTTATTGACAACAAAATTGAAGCACCACAAAATCCAAGTCATCAGACAACTGATGACCTCGTGTTGCAGTTTGACTTTAGCAAAGTCCTGTTGAATGTCCAGCGATTACGCCTGCCGCCAACCCAGATTTTTCCATCATGTCGCTCAAGGTTCACAAAAAATTGCTGTTGACCGGCGCTGCGGGCGGCTTGGGTCAGGCTCTGCGCGAACGGCTCAAGGCCAACTGTTCGGTGCTGCGACTGTCTGACGTGAAAGCGTTTGGCGCGGCCAGCCTTAGTGAAGAAATTGTGCTGGCCGATCTGGCCAATGCGTCTGCGGTGGATGCGATGGTCAGCGGCGTCGATGCGATTGTTCACCTCGGCGGCATATCGGTCGAAGGCCCTTTCGCCGCTATCCTGCAAGCCAATATTCTGGGCCTGTATAACTTGTACGAAGCGGCCCGCAAGCACGGCGTCCAGCGCGTGGTGTTTGCCAGCTCCAACCACGTCACCGGTTTTTATCGGCAAAGCGAAACCATCAGTGCCGACCATCCGCCCCGGCCTGACGGTCTGTATGGCGTGAGCAAAGCTTTCGGCGAAGACCTGTCGCGCTTCTACTTTGACCGCTATGGCATTGAGACGGCCTGCGTGCGCATCGGCTCCTCGTTTCCCGAACCCAAAGACCGCCGCATGCTGGCGACCTGGCTGAGCTATGACGATCTGCACCGGTTGATCACTGCCTGCCTCACCACGCCAGTGCTGGGGCATTCGATTATTTTCGGCATGTCTGACAATGCCGTGACCTGGTGGGACAACAGTCGCGCCCGCCATATCGGCTATGCGCCGAAAGACTCGTCCGACGTTTTTCGTGACGCCGTGGTTGCGCGCACCCCCAAGCCGGACGCGCACGATCCGGTGGCGCAGTTTCAGGGCGGCAGCTTTGTCGTTGCCGGCCCGTTCGGCGATTGAGCCATGAGCGAAATCCCGGTCGAACTGGTGCTGGACGCACGCAATGCAACCGGCGAAAGCCCGGTCTGGTGCGCCGCCGAGCAGGCGCTGTACTGGGTCGATATACCCGAAAAAAAACTGTGTCGCCTGACTATCGGTAGCGGCGAGATGACGCAATGGCAGGCGCCCGAGATGCTCGGCTGCATCTCGCCGGTCGCGTCGGGTTCAAGCTGGATGGCTGGTGCAGAAACCGGCGTGTTTCAGCTGCGGCCTGGCCCGCAGGGGCAACTGGGTTTTGATCGCCTGGCGATGGTTGTGCACGCTGCACCCGGCATGCGCTTCAACGATGGCCGCTGTGACCGCCAGGGGCGCTTCCTGGCT
>JANPFZ010000161.1:0-2143 GCA_031423655.1 Polaromonas sp. | reverse complement strand
CGCCGACTACACCTGCGGCCAGTGCGCCGACTGCCGTTGCCGCCGCCGAAGAAAAACTGCTCAACATCTACAACTGGCCTGACTACATCGCCAAAGACATGGTGGCGAACTTCGAGAAAGAGTCTGGCATCAAGGTCAACTACCAGACTTTCGAGAACAACGAGGCGCTTCAGGCCAAACTAGTCGCCGGCAATACCGGTTATGACATCGTGGTTCCCGGCGCCGTGTTTGCCAAGCCGCAAATCGACGGCGGGCTTTTGATGAAGCTGGACAAGTCCAAACTGAAGAATTACAGCAACCTGGATTCGGCCATCATGGGCAAACTGGGTACGATTGACCCCGGCAACGACTACCTCGTTCCCTGGGCCTGGAGCTTCACGACGGTTGGCATCAACAAGGCCAAAGTCGCCAAGGCGCTCGGCAACACGCCCATGCCCGAAAACGCCTGGGACTTGGTGTTCAACCCCACTTACACCGCCAAACTTAAATCCTGCGGCATTGCCTACCTCGACTCGCCGACCGAAGTCATCCCGCCAGCGATGCATTACATCGGCAAAAACGCCTATTCGAATGACGCGGCTGATCACAAGGCTGCTGGTGCCATGCTGGCGAAGGTCAGGCCGCACATCCGCTTGTTCTCCAGCACCATGATTGATGACCTCGCTGGCGGCAAGGCCTGCGTGGCACTCGGCTGGGCTGGTGACATCAACATCGCCCGCACGCGCGCCATCGAGAACAAAAACGGCCATGACATTCAGGCGCTGTTGCCCAGCACCGGCGGGCTAATCTTTTTTGACAACCTGGCCATCACCAAGGATGCAAAGCACCCGAACAATGCGCTGGCGTTCATCGACTACTTCCTGCGTCCTGAAGTCTCGGCGTCACTGACCAACGAACTGGGCTACGCCACTGCCAACAAACTGAGCCTGGAGAAGGTCACGCCTGAAGTAGCTAAAGATCCAGCTGTGTTTCCCGACGCGGCAAATCTGCAAAAAATGGTTTCGCCGGCCAGTTTCAGCAACGAAGCACGCGAGTCCATGAGCAACGTTTTCACGCTGTTTAAAAAAGGTAGCTGAGAAAGTTGAGGGCTGGGCTGCCCTTTAAGCGGGCAGGCTGATTAACAGGGCTGTGCGTGCCGAATGGCATGCACGGCCTTTTTGACGGCGGCACCATTTCGGGCCATCGTTGGGACTTACGCTCCATGAATCCTCCTCTCGCGCCTCGCCAGGGCTTTCTGCAGACGAGCAACCTCGTCAAACGCTTTGACGGCGCTGCTGCAGTCGACGATGTGTCGCTCACCATTCACAAGGGCGAAATTTTTGCATTGCTTGGCAGTTCGGGTTGCGGAAAATCAACACTGCTGCGCATGCTGGCTGGCTTCGAAGTGCCAACGTCCGGCTCAGTCGTTTTGAACGGAATCGATATTGCCACTTTCCCGCCGTACGAGAGGCCCATCAACATGATGTTCCAGTCGTATGCGCTGTTTCCGCATCTTGATGTCTGGGACAACATTGCGTTCGGACTCAAGCGCGAGGCGATGCCCAAGGCGGAAATCAGGACACGCGTGGAAGAGATGCTCAAGCTGGTGCAGATGGAGTCGTTTGCCAAGCGCAAACCGCATCAGCTTTCGGGCGGCCAGCAACAGCGTGTGGCGCTCGCGCGCAGCCTGGCCAAAAAGCCGCAGTTGTTATTGCTCGACGAGCCGCTCGGAGCATTGGACAAGCAACTGCGGGAACGTACGCAGTTCGAGCTGGTGAATATTCTGGAGTCGGTAGGCGTGACCTGCGTGATGGTGACGCACGATCAGGATGAAGCAATGGCCATGGCGTCCCGCATCGCTGTGATGAGCCACGGACGTGTGCTGCAGATCGGCACGCCAAAAGAAATTTACGAGCATCCGAACTGCCGCTTTGTGGCGGACTTTATCGGCAACGTGAATCTGCTGGAAGGTGAAGTCACCGTGGACGAGGCGAATCGCTGCGAGGTGACTACGCCCTATGGCGTGGTCAGTGTCGGGCATGGCATCAGCGGGGCCGCGGGAATGGCGGTGGCTGTCGCGGTACGGCCCGAGAAAATTCACATTTCCAGAACAAGGCCGGATGTCAGCGTCAATTTATTCAGCGGCAAGGTTCGGGAGATCGCT
>JANPFZ010000160.1:0-11737 GCA_031423655.1 Polaromonas sp. | reverse complement strand
CCACACCGGCGTGCCATACGGAATGCTGCCGGGGTCAACGGCAATCGAACGGCCGGGCGTCAGCGCCACGCCTTGCGCGCCCTTGGGGCCGAAGGCGGCGTCGAAATCATTGAGCGCTTCTTCTTTAAAAAAGATATAGCGCGGATTGCTCCACAGCAGCTGATTAACGCGTTGCGGGTTTTGTGCCACCCAGGCTTTCATTGAATCGGTCCACGGCGGGCTCAAGCTGGCGACGCCTTGCTGCTGCAGCCACTGGGCGGGGCTGCGGTAGGGCTGGTCGTTGGTGCCGGCAAAGGCCACCCGCACCAGCCGCTGGCTGCCGTCGGGCTCCGTCAGGCTGAGTCGGCCCGAGCCCTGAATATGCAGCGACAAGGCATCAATGGGATCCGCCAGAAATGCAATTTCGCGGCCCGCGAGCGCGCTGCGTGCTTCGGGCAGGGTGTCGATTTCCTGTCTTGAAAACCAGGGCTTGCGGCCGCCCAGTGCGGCGGGTGCCTTGTACAGTGGCACCTCAAAACCGCTGCCCGCGCGGCGGCTGGCCTTGAGTACCGGCTCGTAATAACTCGTCAGAAGGCCATCAGCGGCGCCTTGCAAAGTCTCGATTCGATACGGCTGCAGGCGCGACACCATCCAGTCGCGCTGCTGCTGGCCGGTGGCAATACTCAGGCGCCGCACTTCGCTGCACAAGGGCGCAAACGTCGGGCCGGGCCGTTCGCAGCTTTTGAGCCACGCGTTCCAGGCTTCCGACAGCTGATCTTCCTCAAAGCCGGGCAGTTCAGCCCAGCGCACAGGCACCCAGCGGCTTTTGGCTTGCGACAGCGCGGGCGGCAGCGGCCCCGAGTCGCCGGGCCGGCTGCCGGGCAAGGCGGGTTCGGTCACGATGGCGGGCGGCAAGGAGGGCGGCGCAGAAGGTGTCGAGGGCATGGGTGGACTGGCGCACGAGGCGAGCAGGGCGCTGGCGATAATCAGAGGCAGATGCAGAGATTGCATGACATGCGCTGCCAACCTGTTCACAAGCCCTGGACTATTCATGACGCTACTTTTGCTGGAAGCCCTCGGTGCGTTGCTGCTGCTGGTATTCATTGTGTGGTGGACCATGTTTTCGGGTCGCAAAAACGGTGAGTTGCGCGATGAGACGGAAGGCGCTTCAGATCGCGATGACGATCCAAAATAACGCTAGTCTGAAAACGGGTTTTATTCTTTTCCACTGCTATAAATCCCGTAGCAAATTAGCCAGGTCCACCGCAGACTTGACACCCATTTTGTCAAAGACCCGGGCGCGGTGGACTTCCACCGTTCGCACGCTGATGTCGAGCTGGTCGGCGACCAGCTTGTTGGGCAGGCCGCTCACCACCAGCCGCATCACATTGCGCTCTCGGTCCGTCAGGCCTTCAAGCAGCGCCTGCAGTCCGGTAGCCTGCTGGCGCTGCGCCAGCGCCGTGCGGGAAGCGCGCAGGGCCTGCTCGATGCGGTCGACCAGCGCGTTGTCGGAAAAAGGTTTTTCGCAAAAATCAAAGGCGCCGCGTTTGACTGCATCGACTGCCGTGGGTACGTCGGCGTGGCCGGTCAGAAAAATCACCGGCAGCGTGGGCAGCAGGCCGTAGATGATGAGTTTTTCGAACATGGCAAGGCCACTGAGCCCGGCCATGCGCACGTCGAGCAATACGCATGACGGCACCTTGAAGTCAGGCCGCTGCGTGATCTCAGCGTCGAAGGCTTCGGCGCTGGCAAATGATTCGCTCAGCAGACGGCGCGAGCGCAGCAGCCAGGCCAGCGCGTCGCGCACGCTGGCGTCGTCATCGACGATATAGACCTTGCTGTCGGGAATCGGTTCCATTGCTACCCGTTCAGGTTGATGCGGCCAGCGCCGCGTCGGTTGGCAAAGCCATCAAGGTCGTATGGGCCGTCATAGCCACTGGCAGCGTGAAATGAAAAATAGTACCTTGCGGCGTCAAGGCCTTGAAACCGAGGTAGCCACCGTGCTGCTCGATCACCGTGCGGCACAGGCTCAGGCCCAGCCCCATGCCTTCTTCCTTAGTGGTGAAAAACGGCGTGAACAGCTGCGCGGCGACGTCTTCAGAAATGCCGACGCCGGCGTCCATCACGGCGAATTCGACCCAGTGGCTGCGCGGGCTCGATGCGGCTGGTTGCAGGCGCAGGGTCAGCACCTTGTCCGGGACGGACGGCTGCTGGCTGTCGTCCGGCCGGCTTGTCTCCTGCATCGCCTGCATGCCGTTGCGCGACAGGTTCAGCAACACCTGCTCGACCATCGTGCGGTCGCACAGCACCGGCTCGCAGCCGTCGGCCACCTCAATCTCGACCCGCACACCAAGTTTGCGCGCCTGCAAGCTGACCAGCGGCATGATGGCATCGAGCAAGGCGCGGGGCGGCACGGCCTCACGCACCTGCTCGCGGCGGCGCACGAAGTCATGCACGCTTTTGATGACCTTGCCGGCGCGCTCGGCTTGCTCGGCAATGCGACGCATCGCGATCTGCAGGTCTTCAGAGAGTGGCGGCTGCAAACGGTTGTCATGGTCTTCAAGGCGCGAACCTGCAGCGACCGGCGCCTGTTCATGCTGCAGCAGATTCAGCGACCCGGTGGCGTAGCTTGAGATCGCGGCCAGCGGCTGGTTCAGCTCGTGGCTGAGCAGCGAGGCCATCTCGCCGACCATCGCCAGCCGGGCGGTGGCCTGCAGCCGGTCCTGACTGGTGCGCGAAATTTCCTCGACGCGGCGCTGCTCAGTCACGTCAATGATCGCGCTCATCCAGCCGGTGTGTTTGCCCACGGCGTTGATCAGCGGTGCTTCCATGATCAGCACCGGAAAGCGCGTGCCGTCCCGGCGCATGAAGACCGATTCATGACCGCCCTGCTCATGACCACTACCCGGCAGGTTTTTGCCGGCCAGACGAATCTGCTGGCGCTGCTGGTAGGCGCCCGCCAGCTCGGGCGGCCAGTAGGGCGAGGGGAAGCTCTGGTTGAGCAAATCTTTCGCATCCACACCGACCATTTTGCAAAACGCCGGATTGACATAGGTGATGCGGCCCTGCAGGTCGCGCGCGCGCAGGCCGGTCAGCAAAGAGTCTTCCATCGCCTTGCGAAACGCCAGCGCTTCGCTCAAGTCGTTTTCAACGCTCAGGCGTCGGCGCATGTCGCGCCCCAACAGAAACAGCACCACCAGCAAACCCAATGACAGCGCCGCCACCAGCGCCGTCAACACATTCGGGAACAGCGCTGGCGTGCCAAGCCGGCTTTCCATCCGCAGCACCAGCGTAGTGCCCGGCAAATCAAGCAGCTGCTGCGCAATGTAGATCCGGCTGCCCCGCAGCGGCTCGCCGTGCAGGGCCAGCCGCGTGCCGTCGGCTTCGGTGAATGACAGGCCCACGCCACGGGCCAGGGGCTTGCTGACCAGCTCGCCGAGCATGTCCTGCAGGCCGTAGCTTGCAACCAGGTAGCCCGTCAGACGACCGGCGGCCAAAACGGGCAGACACATGTCCAGCAGCTCCAGGCCCAGGCCATCGGCCTGCGGCACAAAGTAACTGCTCGAGTAGGCCGAAGCACCGAGCCTTCTGGCCGTGTTGCAGGCCAGACTGATGTCGGTCTTCATCGGGCTGCGGCTGAACTGCGCGAACACCGGGCTGCGGTAGGGCGTGTCGATGACGGCGATCACGTCCAGCGCCTCGCTGCGCCACTCAAGGCGCATCAGTTCGCGGCGCGCCTTCAGCAGTTCGGTGGCCGACAGGCGCCAGGCGTCAGGCGCGGGCCCGCCGGGCTGCAGGGCCTGCAGACCTTGCAGATTGCGATGGAGTGCCGAGCGCACATCCAGCACGGCGTCGGCAGCGCTTTGTTCCAGCCGGCTTTGCACCAGACCTGACTCGTGACGGCCGGCCAGCCAGACCAGGGTAACCAACAGCAGCACGACCAGCGCCACCAGAAGAGTCCACAGCGAGCCACGGCGGGTGATGCCTTCCAGTGCGTTCATGCGCAGCAGCTTCAAGGCAAAGTACGCGGTAAAAAGCGGGTCACAGCCTGCGGTGCGTCAGCGCGGGCAGCCGGGCGCGCGTTGCCTGCAGGTCGTCATGCGACAGCTCGGCCAGCACCAGCCCGGCACCTTGCTCTCGTTGCCCGAGGATCTGCCCCCAGGCGTCAATCACCATGCTGTGGCCCCAGGTGCGGCGCCCGTTTTCATGCACACCGCCCTGCGCCGCTGCGACGACAAAAGCCTGGTTTTCAATCGCCCGTGCGCGCAGCAAAATTTCCCAGTGCGCCTGGCCGGTGGTGGTAGTGAAAGCGCTGGGCACCAGCAGCAGATCAGCGTTCAGCGCGCGGTACAACTCCGGGAAGCGCAGGTCGTAGCAAACACTCATGCCGACCTTGTAAATATGGCCGTCGCTTGATGCCAGCTCAAAACTGACTGGGCCAGTGCCGGGCTGCAGCACGCGGGTTTCGTCGTAGGCTACCCGGCCGTCGGTAAACCGGAACAGGTGCATCTTGTCGTAGCGCGCCACGCAGACGCCCGAGGGTGCAAACGCGAGCGAGCTGTTGCGCGCGCGGCCTGGGTCGCCAGAGGCCAGCGGCAGTGTGCCGCCGACGATCCACAGGCCGAGTTCCTTCGCGGTGCGGCTTAAAAAGTCCTGTATCGGCCCTTCGCCGAAGGCCTCGCACAGCGCCAGTTTGTCGGTATCTTTCAAGCCCATGATGCAGAAATATTCGGGCAGCACGGCCAGCTCTGCGCCCTGTGCGGCGGCCTGAAGCAGCAGTTGATGCGCCGCCGCCAGATTGGCCTCGACACGGGTTGCGGACACCATCTGGATCGCTGCGAGCTTCATGGGACTTCCTTTGCGGGTCGTTTCGGGTTTCGGCAGCAGAAACAAGTTGCTATAAAAATAGTAGCTGCTTGCGCACGTATCACCTGGGCTTAAGGCCGATTTAGCTTAAATTTTACCCGCTGCAGGTCTTTTTGGTACGCGTATGGATGTGGACACATACGGGGTGTTCATCGCGTCACGGTTGGCAGATTGTTTTCTGCCGCCCTCGCCGCTGCCGCCGCCCGCCGGTCCACCTTGGTGATTTTCGGGTCGGCCCAGGTGCCGTCAATATGAAACTCCTGCGTGGCCGCTTCCATCAGCGGGCGACGCAAAAACAGCTGCGCGAGAAATGTGCCCAGGCCAATGGCCGGGTTAATCACCGTGGCAATCAGTGACGCGGTGCCAGCATTGATTTCGGGCACCACCACCACTCTCAGGTCTTGCGTTTCCCGGGAAATGTCAGCGCGGCCTTCCATCAGCACGGCCGCATTGACGCCGCTCATTTGCAGGTTGTTGGTTTGCGCAATGCCCTGGCTGATGGTTACGTCGCCGCGCACGAAGTCGAAGGCAAAGCCCTCGGAAAATACATCGCGGAAATCAAGCGTCAGGCGGCGCGGCAAGGACTGCAGGCTGAGCACGCCCAGAAGTTTGGCTATGCCCGGGTCGGCTTTCACGAACTGGCCCGACTCCATGCTGACATTGAACTGGCCAGCCAGACTGGGGTAGTCCAGGCTGAGTGGCGAGCCGGCCCAGCCGATCTGGCCTTCGAGCCGGCCTTTGCCGCGCCGGATCAGGTCGGCCATGCCAAAGCGCTTGAGCAGTTCGCCCGAGTCGGTCACATCGAGCCTGAAATTCATGCTGGTGCGCCGCCGTTCTGCGCCCGTGCGGCCACTGACTGGCAGCGCTGCAGCGTCGGCCACCCTGGGTGCAGCCCAGTTGCCGCTGGCTGTCAGCACGGCTTCGGGAAGCGTCACGTTGAGCTTGTTGAGCCGCCATTCTCTGGCACTGTCCCGGGCTGCGGCATTGACGTTGCGGTTCACGGCCTCGATCTCGACGCGGCCCAGCCTTTTGCCGCGCAACTCGAGGTCTTCGACGACGATATCGAGCGCCGGGATATTGGCGGGCTGTTCATCGAGCAGCGCTTCCACCTCACTGGCGGTTGTCGCCGCCAGGCTGAGGCGCGCCAGCCGTGCGTAGACGCGGCCTCCACCCAAGCCACCCAGGCCACCCAGACTGCCAGCGCCGTCGGCCTGACGAAACTCGACATAGCCGTTGAGCTCGGTGGCGTCGACGTTGGCGCGCCAGTTCAGACCCTCACGCGAACCGCCAACCACCACCTTGTGCAGCGTTCGCCCCTGCGCCGTCAACTCTTTCGCGCGTATCGCCATGACGGTGGGCAGATAAGCCATCGCAGCCGCGCCGCCAGCACCAGCACCAGCACCAGCACCAGCGCTAGCGCTAGCCGCAGGCAGCGCGGCTCCGACCGGCGGCGTGCTGGTGGCGCTGTCCAGAATTTTTTCCCACGCATCGAAGTTAACCTCGGCCAGATTGATGTTGGCTGCAACGCCATTGTCAAGCCGCTGCGCTGCCTCTCCGGCTTCCAGCCCGACCGCGATGCTGCCGCGGATCACGCGCGGCTGGGCGCCGCTGACGTCGCGCACATAGTTGACGGTTGCCACGTTGCCGATGGTGAGCGCCAGCCGGTCGTGCAAGGTTTGCCCGGGCTTCAACGACTCGGCCAGCAGGGTGTTTTCAAAAACTATTGGCAACGCTGCGTCGGCGGTTTTTCCCAGCGGCGCGGGCAGACGCAGTGCCATGCCCTGCAGGTTGCTGCTGACACTGAGCTCGGTCGCGCCTTTTCTGACGCCCAGCGAGGCGGTATAGGCCGCACTGCCGCTGGCGTGTTGTGCCAGCCGCGAAACGACGCCGATTTCCTTGAGTTGCTGCAGGCCCTCGGCGCTGAGCGTGCCCTGCGCCTTGAAGACCACCGCAGCGTCCGCCTCGGGCTCTGCTGCGCCGCCGGCACGCGCCGCCTGCATGCCGCCATCGACCCGCACGTCACCGCCCAGCATCCGCGCCTGAACGCCATTGACATCGAAGCCGCGTTCGGTGATGTGAACGAGACCGCGAAGCTTGTCCAGTGGCGGCGTGCCGGGCGCGAACTGAACATCGTTGCCGGGCAGGGATACCGTGCCCTCGACGCGCGAATTGCTGATGGCGTTGATGGGCAAGCTCAGACGAAACCGGTAGTCGGCGGCGCCAGACGCCACGGTTTTCGCCAGCGCCTGGCTGGTGATGTCCAGCAGCGGTGAGGTGTTGACAAAGCCCAGGGCGTCGGTGAGCGGGCCGCTGGCCTCCAGGCTCACTTCGACGGTGGCGTTTTTCAGCAGGTCGGGAATCTTCGCGCTCGCCTTGACCAGCTGCAGGTCCGGCAGACCGGCGACTTTGGCGCTGGCGCCATTGACCTCAAGCGCTGCACGCATGAAAACCAGCTCGCCCTTCAAATCGGTCAATGTCGGCCAGGGCCGTTCGCCGGCGGGCTGCAGAACCTTCGGCACATAGGCGTACTGCCCGCCCTGCACCTTCGCGGTGACACGGAATTCGCCCAGCGCCGGTTTGCTGAACGGAATCGCATCGACCGGCCCTTTGACCTTGAAATTGACATCGCTGACCGCGCCCGCCAGCACGGCGTCGCGCACATAGTGCCGCACCGGCTCGGCCATCACCAGGGGCAGGTAGCGATGGACTCTGGCGCCATTGCCGCGCGTCAGCGTGCCCTGCAAATCCAGCACGCCGGGGAAGCGACGATCAGGCGGCAGGGCGGTCGCAGGTTTGCCGGCGGCTCGCGCTGCGGGGGGCCCGGCGACCGCTACCGCGTCGTCGGTATGCCAGCTCACCTGCGCCTGTCCTTCGGCATCGGCATTGGAAAACTGCAGGTTGCGCAGCTTCGCCTCGATACTGCGGCCCGATACCTTCCAGCTCGCCTCCGCCGACAGTTTGTCGAACGGCAGCTGCGACTCTTCAAACACGCCCGGAAAATCCAGGCTGCCGTTGTTGATCAACACCCGCGCCCTGCCGCCGTCTTGCGTCATTTCGAAATCTGCCGTGCCGCCGCTCAGCCCTGGCCGACCGGGCGTTTGGTATTTGTTCGGCGCCTGCCCGCCCACGCCGGCCGGCCCGGCGGCCAGGCTCAATGCGCTGACCTGCCCGCTGACGGCGAACGTGTTCAGGGCCTCCATCGGACCCTGCCAGCGCGCCTTCACGGTTTCAACCAGGCCGCTGGGTGCGAAAGACTGAATCCGCGCATGCGTGGCGCTGCCGATGGGCAGCCGGCTGGCAATTTGCGCCAGCGCGGCCAGGTCCAGTTTGTCGGCCGTCAGTTCGGTGTGTTCGGCGCGCTGGCCTTCGCGGCTGGTATGGACCAGCGTCATGTTCCCGCCCGGCCATTGCAGCCCGTCACGGGTGCGAAAGCGAAGGTTTTCGGTGTTGAAGTTAAAGCCGTCCACCCGCCGCCGGCCGCCGATGCGGCCGGACACCGATTCAAAGGCAAGCGCTTCAAGCTTGCTGCCAAGCCGGGCCTCGACGCCCTGCAAGGCGACATCGGCCAGTCCGCCTGTGAGCTGGCCGTCCTTGACATCAGCCCAGGCGCGCAGCGCGCCGTTGCCACTGGCCAGGCTGATGCCGAGTTTTTGAAGGTCTGCATAGGGCGTGATGCGGGCCAGATTGGCGCGCGCGAATTCGCCGTAGATCTGGCCTGACCAGTCGGTGAAGTCTCCTTCCCGGGTGGACAGCAGCGGCTGACGGAACATGCCCCTGAGGGTGAAGCGCTCACCCAGATCGCCGGGCGGTGTGGCGTCCAGGCGCACCGCGTGGCGATGACGCGTGTTGCGCAGCACCCAGTCGACGTGGGTGAGCACCAAAGGCGGCGCCTGCCGCAGCTCGTCGGTCCAGCGCACGCTGCCGCCGCGTATCACCAGTTCGGATTGTGAAAAAATCCAGTCAATGACGGCACCGTCTCCGCTGCCCTTGCGCTCCGACACAGGCAGCCCGCCGACATGGAACATGCCGTCACTGGCGCGGCGCACGTCCAGTTCGGGCTGCTCAATCAGCAGCTGCTCAAAACCCAGGCCCCACAGCGACGCCGGTGTGAGCACGCCCGAGATGCGCGGCAAGCGCAGCGCCACCTGCCCGCGCGCATCCAGCAGGCGCACATCGGCAAGCTCGAAAATCGGGAACACGCCTTCCGATTTGGCGCTGATTTGCCCAATGCGGACCGGCACGCCCAGCGCCTTGCTGGCGGCGGTCTCCAGCTGCGGACGAAAATCGCCAATTCGCGGCACAATCCAGCCATGAATCACCCACCAGCCCAGAGCAAGCAGCAGCCAGGCCGCGGCAAGCAACCACAGCGTGACGCGCATGGCTCTGGCAAACCACCGAATTCGCCGGGAAGGCCGTGCTGGCGGGGTGAGAATCGTTGGCTCCATTGAGCCAGGAATTATGACCGCCGCAAGTACCCTGCGCCCGGCCCGTCCTTCATGCTGTTGTGTGAAGTAGTGTGATGAACACCCCCCTGGCTGCCAGCCCCGAATCCCGGCATTTGACAGACGATGCGGCGATGTATTCGCGCATGGTCCAGCGCATTCGCCGCCGCTATGCCGACCGGCTGCATTTGCTGGCTGAAGGGCCGCCGCTTCGCGATGGTATGCGCGCCGTATTCTCGGCTTTGCGGGCCGCCGGGCTGGACACGTCCGCCGCCCTGCGGGTTCTGCGCCAACTGGTCATCGAACGGCTGGCGGTGCTGGACTGCGAACAACAGGCGCCATTGGCCGTCGTTATCCAGGCCATGACCGAGCTGGCCGAACTGGCGCTGGATGTGGCGGTGCAAGACACCGATGCAATGCTCGACGCCCTGTATGGCCCGCCGCTGGCGCCCGACGGCAGCCGCGCGCGCCTGTGGGTGGTCGGCATGGGCAAGCTAGGCGCCCGCGAGCTGAATGTTTCCAGCGACGTCGACCTCATTTACGTCTACGACCACGACGGCGAAACGGCCGGCCGCGCAGACGGTCGCGGCCAGATTTCCAACCACGAGTATTTTGCCCACCAGGTCAAGACAATCTTCAGCCTGATTGGCGACACCACCGAACACGGCTTTGTGTTTCGCGTCGACCTGGCGCTGCGGCCGAATGGCAACTCAGGCCCGGCGGCGGTTTCGCTAGGCGCGCTGGAAGATTACTTTCAGGCCCAGGGCCGCGAATGGGAGCGTTTTGCCTGGCTCAAGAGCCGGGTGGTGGCGCCGCAGCAATGCATCGGCACCGGGCTGGCGCTGGCGCTTCGCGGCGTTGTGCTGCCGTTTGTGTTCAGGCGTTACCTGGACTACAGCGTGTTCGACGCGCTGCGCGTTTTGCAGCGACAGATCCGCGAACATGCGGCCAAACGGTGTGCCGGCCACCCCGAACGGGCCAATGACGTGAAAATATCGCGCGGCGGCATTCGTGAAATCGAGTTCACCGTGCAGCTGCTGCAGGTGGTGCGCGGTGGGCAGTTCCCCGAACTGCGCACCCGCCGCACGGTGGACGCGCTGCAGCGCCTCGCCAAAGCCAACCTGATGCCGCAGGAAACGGCCGACGCACTCAAACGCGCTTACGATTTTCTGCGCCGCGTCGAGCACCGCATCCAATACCTTGACGACCAGCAAACGCATGTGTTGCCCACGCGTGATGACGACCTCGACTGGGTGGCGCACACGATGGGTTTTGGGCATGCGGCTGGCTTGCTGGCCGAGCTGGATGCGCACCGTGAATTGGTGGCGGGTGAATTCGACCGATTGCTGGGTGACAAGGTCGATTGCAAAACCTGCGGCCCGGCAGGCGGAACGGCTAATTTGCGCGCTACCGGTGGTGAGCCGGACGAGGATGTTCTGGAGCAGCTATCGGAGCAATGGCCGGTGCAATTTCGAGACCGGCTGGCGCTCTGGCGCCAGCACCCGCGCATACTGGCCTTGCGCGAAGATTCACGCGCCCGACTGGTGCGGCTGGTCCAGCGCACGGCCGTCTGGTTGCAGGAAGGCGCAGTGACTGAAGATGCCGCCATCCGCGTCATCGACTGGATTGAGCCGCTGCTGCGGCGCGAAAGTTATCTGGCGCTGCTGCTGGAGCGCCCGGCCGTACACGAGCGCCTGCTGCGCTTGCTGGGTGCGGCGAAATGGCCAGCGCGGTATTTGCTGCAGCACCCTGGGGTGATCGACGAGCTGGCCAGCAACGTGATGCTGCACGAACGCTTCGATGCGGCGCTGTTTGCGCGTGAACTCCACGAGCGTCTGGCGTCGCTTAAACGTACCGGCGAAGATGGCGAAGAAACC
Source organism: Polaromonas sp. (assembly GCA_031423655.1). Lineage (GTDB taxonomy): Bacteria > Pseudomonadota > Gammaproteobacteria > Burkholderiales > Burkholderiaceae_C > Polaromonas. The sequence goes on along the minus strand of JANPFZ010000160.1, from coordinate 573 downwards.
TGCCTGAACCTGCTGCGCCGTGCCCACCATGCCGAAGTGTTCCGCACGCTCGCGCGCGACGTTGAGGGCGTGCTGACGGTCGAACAGGTGGCCGATGATTTGAGCGCCCTGGCCGAAACCGTGCTGGGTGTAACGGCCCAGTGGTGCTGGCAGCGCCTGAAAGAGCGGCATCGCGAAGCGCCGCAATTTGCCATCATTGCCTACGGAAAACTGGGCGGCAAGGAGTTGGGCTACGGCAGTGACCTGGACATCGTTTTCGTCTACGAGGACGAGCACGAGCGTGCGCCCGAGGTGTATGCCGCTTTTGTGCGCAAGCTGATCAATTGGCTGACGGTGAAGACCGGCGAAGGCGATCTGTACGAGACCGACACCGCCTTGCGGCCGAACGGAAATTCCGGCCTGCTGGTGACCAGTTTTGCGGCATACGCCAACTACCAGCAGCAGCGCGGCAGCAACACCGCCTGGACCTGGGAACACCAGGCGATGACGCGGGCGCGTTTCGTGCTGGGCGACGAACTGCTGCGCCAGCGCTTTGAAGCCATTCGCCGCAGCGTCATCATGGCGCCGCGCGAT
>JANPFZ010000159.1:0-2290 GCA_031423655.1 Polaromonas sp. | reverse complement strand
ACCAGCAATTCAGAATTCGACAGCATGCAGCCGGCACCTCCTTTGCCTGGCAGTATGGCCGATCTACCCCCGGATGCGCGTTAGTCTTTTGTTTACCGGCATACTGTGCCGAGCGCGAGATTTCCAGTAAGAACCCGGCTTCAACGCAGACTAATCACTCATCTTCACAAGCTGTCCCATGAACATAAAAAAATGGGCCATCGCGCTTGCCTTCGTCGCGCTGCTCATCGCGTTTTTCGCGCTCGACTTCGGTCGTTATCTGAGCCTCGACTACCTCAAGCAGAGCCAGGCCTACTTCACTGAAATCTACACACGCCAGCCGCTGCTGGTCGCCGGTGTCTACTTTGTCATCTACGTGGTGGCGACGGCGCTGTCATTTCCCGGCGCGACGATTTTGACGCTGGCTGGCGGCGCGATTTTCGCGCTGGGCTGGGGACTGCTGATCGTCTCGTTCGCATCCTGCATAGGCGCCACGCTGGCTTTTCTGGCCGCGCGTTTCGTGCTGCGTGACAGCGTTCAAAACCGGTTTTTCCAACGTCTGGACGAGATCAACAAGGGCATTGAAAAAGACGGCGCGTTTTATCTCTTCACGCTGCGGCTGGTGCCGCTGGTGCCCTTCTTCGTGATCAACCTCGTGATGGGCCTGACGCGCATGAAGACCTGGACGTTTTACTGGGTCAGCCAGCTCGGCATGCTGGCCGGCACGGCGGTGTATGTGAACGCGGGCACGCAGCTGGGCAAGATCGAATCGCTGAAGGGCATTTTGAGCCCCGGCCTGATCGGCTCCTTCGTGCTGCTGGGCATTTTTCCGCTGCTGGCGCGCAAGGTGATAGACGCGGTTAATAAGCGCAAGGTGTACGCGCGCTGGGCCAGCGTGAAGCCCAACACTTTTGACCGCAATCTGATCGTCATTGGTGCGGGTGCCGGTGGGCTGGTCTCGGCGTACATTGCGGCCGTTGTGAAGGCCAAAGTCACGCTCATCGAGTCGCACAAGATGGGCGGCGACTGCCTGAACTACGGCTGCGTGCCCAGCAAGGCGCTAATCAAAAGCGCGAAGCTGGCGCGCCAGATGAGGCACGCCAGCAACTACGGGCTGAACGATGCAACGCCGACTTTTAGTTTCAAGTCGGTGATGCAGCGCATCGAGGGCATCATCCGCACGATAGCGCCGCATGACAGCGTGGAACGCTACACCAGCCTGGGCGTCGAGGTGCTTGAAGGCTACGCGAAGATCGTCAATCCGTGGACGGTCGAAGTGACCTTGAACAACGGCTTGCAGCAGACGCTCACTACGCGCAGCATCGTGATCGCCGCCGGAGCGCGGCCCTTCGTGCCGCCGCTGCCGGGCCTGGACGAGGTTGGCTACGTGACCAGCGACACGCTGTGGGAATCGTTTGCGAAGCTCGACGCCATTCCGAAGCGGCTGGTGGTGCTGGGCGGCGGGCCGATTGGCTGCGAGCTGGCGCAGGCGTTCGCCCGGCTCGGCTCGCAGGTCATGCAAGTTGAGATGGCGCCGCGCATCATGCTGCGCGAGGATGTCGAAGTGTCTGACTTCGCACGCCAGGCGCTGGAAGCCGACGGCGTGCAGGTGCTGACTGGTCACAAGGCGCTACGCTGTTCCAAAACAGACGACGCTTCTGCGCCCGTCAAGACACTGGTGGTCGAACACCAGGGCGTTGAGCGCAGCATCGAATTCGACGCGCTGATCTGCGCTGTCGGCCGTGTGGCGCGCCTCGAAAGCTACGGCCTCGAAACGCTGGGCATACCGACACACAAAACGATCACAACCAACGAGTACCTGCAAACGATCTATCCGAACATCTATGCGGCGGGCGACGTGGCCGGCCCCTACCAGTTCACGCATGTAGCCGCGCATCAGGCGTGGTACGCGGCGGTCAATGCGCTGTTTGGCGAGTGGAAGCTGTTCAAGGCCGACTACTCGGTGATTCCATGGGCGACTTTTATCGACCCGGAAGTTGCGCGCGTCGGTCTCAATGAGCAAGATGCCAAAGAGAAAAAAATCGCGTACGAAGTGACACGCTACGGCATCGACGACCTCGACCGCGCGATTGCCGACAGCGAGGCGCACGGCTTCGTCAAGGTGCTGACGGTGCCGGGCAAGGACAAAATTCTTGGTGTGACCATCGTCGGCACGCATGCCGCTGATCTGCTGGCTGAATACGTGCTGGCTATGAAGCACGGCCTGGGCCTGAACAAAATTCTGGGAACGATTCACACCTATCCGACCCTGTCTGAGGCGAACAAGTATGCGGCGGGCGAATGGAAGCGC
>JANPFZ010000158.1:0-3245 GCA_031423655.1 Polaromonas sp. | reverse complement strand
TTGTAGGCCGCACCGGCTGCAGCGATGGCTGCTCGAATCTGCCTGACCGGGGTGTTTCGGTGCTGACTTTTTGAAGGGGAACGGGGCGTTGCATCCCTGGCCGCGCGGCGATCCGGTGCCCAGTAAAACCGAACATCATGCGGGCATCGACCATGCCGCCGTTCGCCCGTTTCAAGAGTGAAATGTGCCGTCAGCCCTTGTGGATCTTGTGTGAGAAGCTATGTAAATAATAGCAGACTGGTGTGCAGCCAAACCGGTCTATGACGCGAAAGATGGTCGCTAACTGATGAGCGGGTGACCGCCGAGGTTCCAAACCAACCCGGCGGGCCGTAGCCGTCGCCTCAAACCGTCAACGGCAGCGACGAGGTTTTGATACGCAGCGGAACGCGACTTCGCGAATACGGCGTCGGCACCGCCCCGGTGATGCGGTCGGCCAGCAGCCGCGCCTGCCGTCCGATCGGCTCGATGTAGCGGCTGACCTCCCCGTCGATCGAAATGCAGTCGCCCAGTGCGTGGATGCCGTGTACGCTGGTCGCCAGCGTTTGAGCATCCACAGCAATGCCGTTGTTGAAAGCCAGCCCGGCGCTGGCCGCCAGTTGGCCGGCTGTTTGCAGGCCCGCCGCCACCACGATATGGTCTACCACGACATGTTGACCGCAGCCGCTAGTGATCTGCTTGCCGGTGCCAGCCACCGTCACGCCCTGAACCTGCACGCCGCCGATGAACTGCAGCGGCAACGCGGCCCAGGCATCGAGCAGCTGCTGCGACTGGGCCTCTGACAAAGCGGCAGCCAGCGGCCGCGGGGCCACATCCATCAACGTGACGTGGTGCCTCGCCAGCGCCAGGTCATTGGCCAGCTCGCAGCCGATCAGGCCCGCACCGACGACGGCAACTCGCTGCGGCGCATGGCCCAGCGCCGCACGGAATTTCGCGTACGTCTGCAGGTGGTTGATGCGCCAGCACAGCGCGTCTGGCAACTGCGGCAGCGAGCGCGACCGTGCGCCGTGCGCCAGCACCAGATTCCGGTAGCGCAGCGTGCCGCGGGTGGTGCGCAACCGGCGGCTGGCTGGCGTGACGCGCACGGCCTGCGTGTGCGCGAGCAGCTTGACGCCCAGACGCGCGGCGGCTTGCGCGCCGGTTTCCTTCGGTAGTGAATCCGCCTGAATGCCGCGCGCCATCGCGACCGACAGCATTGGCTTGTCATACACATCGCCGTTGCAGGCCGTCACCAGCGTGATCGGCATGGCTGCATCGCGTGCGCGCAGTGATTCGGCCATTTGCCAGCCCGCCCGACCAGCGCCAATGATGACGGTGCCGGGATCAAGACGCGTGCCAGTCGCAGAGCCAGCCCCGCTGGAAGAGCGTGTTTGCCGAACGATGTCTTCCGGCGTATACGGCTCGAAATCTGCCTTGGTCACGCCGCACAGCGGGCACGCCCAGTCTTCGGGAATGTCGGCAAAACGGGTGCCAGGGGCGAGCCCGCTGTCTTCGTCGCCTTTGCTTTCGTCATAAATCAAGCCGCAAGCCCTGCACAGGAACAAGGCCCAAGGCAGACCGGAAGCATCGCTTTTGAGGGTGGCGACTGCAATCTTCACGCTGGTTGCTCCTCCGCACTCAAGCGCGCAATCTCTTTTCGCAGATGCTTGATCGCGGGTGTGACGATGGCGACAAAATGCGATTCGCGCACGCGGCGCTGCACGTCCGAGCTCATCAGATAGCCACGCGCGCCCTGGTGCAGCAAGGCTGATTGCGCGGCGCGCAACGCCAGCTCTGACGCATGCGCTCGGGCATCGAGTATGTCGATCAGAAACTCTTTGCCAGACCCAAACGGCGTCTCGGCCAGCACCATGATGCGCGCCGTCAAATCATCCAGCTCGGCTTGTAAATCGTCAGGCCGGTCGTCCAGAAATTCATTGACGTGACCCAGCGTGCGCTCGACCTTCCATATCGAATCAATCGCCCCCTGTGCCACGCCCAGCCCCATGCCGGTCTGCAGCAGGATGAAAGCCGCGCGAATGCGGCCGATGAAGGGTCTCACCGGGTCGGCAATCAGCTGATCAGCGCCGACAAAATAATCCGTCAACCGCACGGCCCAGGTGTTGGTGCCTTCCATCGCCGAAAACGACGGGCAATTGCGCAGCTCGACGCCAGGCGCGTCGCAGCGAATAAGAAACATGATTTCGGTTTTGGCCGAATCGCTGCCAGAAGTCGACTCAACATCAGCCACCGCGCCGAAATAGTGGTCCGGCCCCAGGTTGCTGACCCACGGCAGCGTGCCATTGACGAGGTAGCCACCATTGACCTTGCGCGCATGCAGCAAAAAGGTCTCGATGCCGGCAAAGGTTTTCATCGGGTTCGACATGCCGGTGGCGCCCAGCGTTTGCCCGCTGTTGTGCCGTTCCAGCACGTCGCCCATCAGCGCCGGGTTGCCCGACTGCTCCAGGTACACGCCGCACACCTCATGGCACCAGACCATGAAGCCGGTCGCGCCGCAGACGCGCGACACCTCAGTCATTGCGCGAATCGCCAGCCCGTAATCACCGGGCTGCTCTCCTCGTTTCATGTGTGCGCTGAGCGCTCCAAGGTCGCCCAGGCGCTGCAGGATGGATTTTGGGTAAATACCGCGGCGGTCGATGTCGCTGGCCAGCTCAGCCAGAGGACCGTCGGCCAGCGTGCGCACGGCGTTGATCAGCGACGCATCAGTTGAAAGCGGCACAGTGGCGGGACGTTCAAGGACTTCCATGAAAACTCCAGCGGGTGGTTATGAATCCGTTCACCCTGAGCCTGTCGAAGGGCTCTTCAAGCAAGAAAGACTTCGACAGGCTCAGTCCGAACGGGATGAAGCGTTTGCTTGATCTTTCAATCCAGCTTGATCTCAAACGCAATCGGGTTGCGCATGCTGTTGGCCACCGGCGAATAAAAATTGGCCTGCTGCACGATCTCATCGAGTACGTCACGAGTCGCATCACCTTCTAGCGCCACCTTGACGCGAATGGCCTGAAAGCCCATCTCGGGCGCTTCCTTGGGCGCCCCGCCCGCGCCCCATGCGGCAGGGTTACCGATGTCGCCTTCCAGAAAAATCTCCAGCTTGGTTAGCTTCACCTGCTTCCACGTCGCCACCGCCGTGATGCCGACGGCCAGGCAACCGCCCAGGCCGGACAACACGATTTCGCCGGGCGCGGGCGCAGTGTTTTCGCCGAACAAATGCAGCGGCTCGTCAACCACCACCGGCTGGTGATCACCGA